>NZ_POSF01000002.1:0-300000 GCF_004343605.1 Dehalobacter sp. 12DCB1 | reverse complement strand
CCCCATGACAACATTCGTTTTTAGCTGTTCTGAATACATTTTATAAATAAGATCGCCTTTTTCGGTAATCAATCTGGAATAGCCAACTAAAGATGTAAATAAAATGGCGATGATAATTGTTGGCAAGACGTGAAGTATGATTTTTCTTCGAATGCTTAGATTTATTCCTTGAAGCTCATTATTGGCGGAAGTCTTTAATAGGATATTGGTAAACATTCTTTTGGAGAAAATGAAGGAGAAAAGTGCTGCCAGCGTTGCGAAAGAAAATACCAGAATGACAATTCGGTAGATCAAGGTTAACGGATGACTACCTGTGATAAATAGAATGATAAACAAGACAATGAGCGATACAATGATTTGTCCGAAATAAATAATATAGGGTATGTTAATACATTTTTTCCTGATCTTGTGCAGTTTCAAACGTGACTCCTCAGAATTTTCCGCTACTAAAGAAGCCCACTGATCAATATTGGAAAGCGACAATTTAAAAAATATGAAGCTCGGAATGATAATCAAAAACGTAATAATAATAAACTGAGTATTGTAGGATATATAGGATACGTCAACATCAAAGCTGGTATTGATGGATCCTGGTGGATAGTTGAATACAAACGGAATGATAAAATATAATGCGAGTACCGTACAAAGAATAACGAGTGTATAGATAAGTGTTATCTGCAGACTTATTCTCTTTTGAAAAGACTCTTTCATCTTTTTTAACATACAATGTTCCTTCTAACCTGGTTTTCATTTAGATAATTGATCTTGCTCATATAACAAATAATTTTTGAAATATAAGCCTGGTCAATATCCGGCCAGTCAAAATCTGCTAGGTTCAATTCATTCCGGGTAATCTCTGATTTAACATTCACCGTCTGAAAATAAGCAGAAAACTTTCCCTTTAGCAGCTCGTTAACGGCAGGACTGACGTTATGCTTTTTCATATTCTTTTCAACAATCTGAACAAAAACATCATTAGGAACAATTTCAATATGGATGCCCAAATTGTTTAACATCTCAACTACTTTGGCAAGGCTGACCGTTTTATGATTAAACAAATGGAAGATACGTGTTCCTGCAGATAAATTGATTAACCTGCCTATCGCTTCGCTGCAATAATCGACCGGAGTAAATTCTAACTGTTCATCCGTCCAGATTTTCGGAACAAAACCAAGCTCAATAATTGCTTTAATCCTCTCATAGAAACCATTTTCCTGAATATTTTTCTGAAATTGCCCGTCGTTGTAACGACCGGTCAAAACACCGATGCGATAGACATCCGCCTTTAAACCATTTTTGACGTTCTGATAAATAAATCGTTCCGATTCAAACTTGCTTTTTACGTAAACGTTGCCGCTGTAATCCTGTCCGATATACAAGTCTGATTCTGTAAAATCTACCCTTTCCTCGTGGATGTTATTTGTAAGATAGTTTCCCGACACAGTAATCGAAGAAACATAGTTCAGACGAATATCTCCCTGTAGACAGAATTCAGCTACTCTTTCTGTGCCTTTAATGTTGACATTCAGATAGTCCCTATATAACCCGTAATGCTTTACGATTGCAGCTGAATGAATGACTAGGTCGATCTTTCCCAGAAGATATTGATAAATATTGCCATCCAGTCCAAACTGGTCCTGCGCAATATCACCAGGAATAATGATGATCCGCTGGTTTAACTCCTGACTGTATCTTCCATTGAAATAAAAGTCCAGTTGTTTTCGCAGTTTATCTTCCGCTTCCCGAATCGTTTTTCCTCTCAATAAACAGTAAATATTACAGTCTTTTTGCTTAAACAGCTGTTCCAGCAAATGTATCCCTAAAAAACCAGTAGCTCCGGTCAGCAAGATGTGCTGCGCCCTCTTCAGGCTAGGCTGTACATCATAATCAAGACTAATCTCCTCGATCGGGTTTTCACTAATCAAACCACTTTGAGCACTGTCTTTTTGAGCCTCCATATTCTCGGATATTTGTCTGATCGTCTGATATTCATAAAGATCCTGAATCTCTATATCAATACCTTTTTTCGTCAACAGGACTTGAAGCTGGACAATCGTAAGTGAGTCTCCGCCTAGATCAAAGAAATTATCATCAATACCGACAGATTTTCTACCCAGTAAAGAGCACCAGACTTTCGCAATTGTCCTTTCTAATGAATTTCTTGGTAGAATAGGTTTTGCTGCATTTTCCTCACACTCAGGTAGTGAATTCCTGTCAATCTTATTATTTGGAGTTTTAGGAATGAAATCAACTGGGATAATATAGCTTGGGATCATATAATCAGGCAGATACTGTGCTAAATAGGCCTTTACCTCAGTACTGCCTATTTCTGTATCTGCAACAATATAAGCACATATTACTTTACTATTGTTTAAATTTTCTTTGACAACCGCAACGGCCTCCCTAATGTTAGGATGTTGAAGAAGTTCGTCTTCAATCTCACCAAGCTCAATTCGGTATCCTCTGATTTTTATTTGATAATCAGTCCTCCCCAGGTATTCAATATCTCCTTCTGGATACCACCTAGCAAGGTCCCCTGTTTTATAAAGTCTTTCTCCAGGAAGAAAAGGATTGGCAATAAAGCGTTCAGCGGTTAGATCGTCTTTTCCAAAATAGCCTTTCGAGACACCCGTTCCACCGATAAACAAATCCCCTGGAATTCCAATTGGCAGTAAATTCATATAGTGGTCAAGGATATAAACCTGCGTATTAGCAATAGGTTTGCCGATATGGGGCTTCCTTTCATAAGTAACATCGGCCATAGTCGACCAAATCGTCGTTTCGGTCGGCCCATATAAATCATATATTTTTGCTGAGGACGATACGACCCTTTTTAAATCGTTCAATACCGCAGTGGACATTGCTTCTCCAGTTACTAGAATATCAGTAAGATTTCTGATCCCCGTAAGCTCCAGATCGCTACTCAGCAGCAGCTGAACCCTTGAAGGTGTGGCCTGAAATATATTAATATCATGATTATACATTACTTTATTAAGTTCTTCCGGAATAATTTGCTGCTTTTCGTTCGCGATTACGACTGTGAGCCCCCTGCTGAGAGGCAATAAAGATTCCGCGACAAAAATATCAAAAGAAATCGTTGTGACCGACAGCATGACCTTCTCGGGAGAAAAGTCGATCTTTGCCGTTATTCCCGAAATCAGATTCACAATGGCTGAATGCTGGACCATGACACCCTTGGGCTTTCCAGTCGAACCGGATGTATAAATCAGATAGGCGATATCCTGTGGTGTATTGACTTTCGGCAGGTTAGCTAATCCAGCCAATTGTTCATTGTGACTAAAAACATCGATAACTTCCCCGCTGAAATGGATCTCTTTCATGAGTTTCTGACAGGTTAACAGAATCGTAGTATGGCTGTCTTCAAGCATATAATCGATTCGCTGGGAAGGATAGTCAGGATCAATTGGCAGGTAAGCACCGCCGGCTTTCAGTACTGCCAGGATCGATACAATCATCTCCAGAGAACGTGGAACAAAAATTCCTACAAATTTGTTAGCCCCAACGCCCTTGTCCCTGAGTACTCTGGCAAGCCGGTTCGCTCTTTGATTCAACTCATAATAGGAGATACTACTCTCCTCAAAAATCAATGCTGTTTTGGCCGGCGTTCTTTCTGCTTGTTCTTCGAATAACTGGGCAACCGTTTTGTTGTGAGGGAAGAATAATCCGGTGTTATTGAACTCACACAGGATTCTCTGCTTTTCCTTCTCTGAAATCATCTCTAGTTTGGAGATTTTTTTTACAGAATTGTCTAATGCATGCCAAAGAATTCTCAGCACATGGTCATGAATAAATTCAATTTCCTTGCTATAGAAAAGATCCGTCAGATAGTCATAGTCAATAATGATATTGCCGTCGTCTTCGCGTTCGTTAATATGAATATAAAGTGATTCTGTCTGGTGACCGCAAAAATGCCATCTGCCTTCACAGCTATTAATATCACTGTTTTTAACAAATTTGGCATTTTGGTAAGATACGGCAATTTCATATAATTTTTCGATACTTCTGTTGTGTTTTCTAACATGTTTTAAAATCTCATCATACGGATATTTTTGATGCCTCAGGATATCCATCCAGTTTCTAGTCAGCTTATGGCAGAAATCCTGGAAATTTGTATCGTTATCGATATTGACCCTAAGCGGTATCGTGCTGATGAACATTCCGACTGTTTTCTTTTCCCGAGCATTGGCGCGGTTCAGTACAGGCACCCCAAGAACGATATCTTCTTTATTGGATATTCTATTGATATAGATACAGAGCGCGGAAATATAAAGGGTAAAAATCGATGTTTTATTTTCCAGGCAGTATTGAGAAATTTTTCCGGACAATTTATTGGGAATTTTAAACGTTTTTCTAACAGCTTCGGTATGGTTTATCTTGGCTGCTTTGCTTTTCAGTGTGGTCATTTCCGGTGTATCCGCAAAGACATTTTCCCAGTATTCCTTATCTTTGATATACTTAGGAGAATGCATGTACTCAAGTTCACTATGGACATATTCCAAATAAGAAGGGTCATTTTCCTGATTAAAGGAAACGCCTTCTTTCAGCATGTTATAATACTCCATAATTTTATTGCCTATATAAACAACAGTCCACCCATCAGAAATGAGATGGTGGATTTTGCAGTATATCACATTCTCTTTTTCGTTGATTTTAATGATAGAAAAATAAACCAGCGGGCTGTCATTAATGGTAAATGGTTTTTTGGTCTCATCCTGGTCCCAGACATACAGCCGTTTGAGACCACCCTCGCTGAAATCAAAGAAATCTATTTTCGAATATGTAAATTCGGCAACATATTGGAATACCTGTCCGTCTTTTTCCCGAAACCTGAACCTGAGCGCTTCATTTTTTTCGATCACAAGGTTGATGGACTTTTCGAGAAGCCGGAGATCTATGCTCTCTTTAATTTTCAAGGTTGAAGCAATATTGCCGATGCTTGTGCCTGGATGAAGTTTCTCTAAATACCAAATGCCTCTTTGCGGAATTGATAATGGATAATATTCGACCATAGAACAGCAGCCCTCCATAAATCTGCAAATTTTCCCGTACCTTGTCAACCTTATAAACTATGGCTTGTATTCAGAGAAGCTCAAAAGTCTGAATATCGGATGTTTACCTCATGAACTTCGGGACTGAATTCTTTTTCGCAGCCGCATGCTGCTACAGCGTAACCCGGATCAAATGGGCAAATATAAAAGAACAGCCCTTCATTCGGATAAGAAAAACTGGATCCGGCCATGCTGGAAAAATCAGCTTCTTTAAGATTACCCGCAAGGCCTGTGCCCTTTGCTTTAAGATAGCTTTCTTTAAGCGTCCAAAGTTTAAAAAAGTATTCTACTTTCCTGTCCTGGCTGAGGCTCGTTAAGAACCTGTTCTCTTGTTCAGTAAAATGCTGTCTGGCAATCTCCAGGTCAACCGGACGGATCTGTTCGAGATCAACACCTACTTTTTGATCGCTTGTCGCACAAACAACCCATTCTCCAGAGTGGGCAATACTGAAATGAAATGCTTCTAGGTCTTTGACATAAGGCTTGCCATAATCGTTTACACCAAAAGAAATTTCAGCATTTCCTCGGAAATAATTTTTCCTGACAATTTTGCGGATAAGCAGTTCTCCCAGTAAAGATCTTTTCACATCTTCGATATACTTCATTCTGCCCAAACTTATTTTTCTTTTTTCCGAGATTAGTTGGGTATAGGCATTAATCTCATTTTCGGAAATACAGGCTAAATTACAACCGAATATGTTAATCATGGAGCATTAATTCTTTTTTTTTCCTTAAATTCCTTTAACATAATCCATTTTGCTTTTATTTTTTAAATTATATTTGAAAATTAGATAAGAAATTTTTTAAGGTCGAGGATATGCAATGCTCTGAGTCATATTCTAACATTTGAGCCTATTTTAAGCAATTTTTTTCGACAAAAAAAGCCATTTACATTTTCCCCGGAATTGGCTTGCTTTAAAGTATCATGGCGGTCAAAGAAGACAGCACAGAGTTTTGATGTCTCGGGCTGTCTTCTTCAAAATATTAAAGATTTGTTGACTATTGATTCTTTATTCTGGATATTGAATAAGATCAATCCTATATCAGATCATTTAGAAAACGATCCCCATTGCAATTAAGAGGAGAATGATAACCACTACGATCGCGATGCCGCAGAGGCAACCGCCGCCGCCAAATGTTCCGCCGAAAGTACCTGCTCCAACTGCCATGTTTTTCACCTCCCGGTCAAAGAATACCTGATAAATGCTGCATGCCAAAATTGATTTAGAAGATAACGCCCAGAGCAATCAGGATCAGTACTGCAATAGCGATTATGCCAGCACCGGCACCCATTCCGCAGCCACGGCCATAACCATAAGAACCGTACATATTTTTCCCCCTCCTCGTATCTTAACTTCTTAAGAACTGATTTCGAAATATCTTATTCACAAGCCAGGCAAATTGCAACCTTAATTTCCCAATATTTCTATTAATTGCTTTACGCACAAAAAAAGAGAGACAAAAGTCTCCCCATATCTCTAGGGTTATTGTTAGGAGAGCAGGATGATAAATTCGGAACCTTCTTCAACTTTGCTTCGCACTTTGATTTTCCCATTGTGGCCCAGGATAATGATCTTGGCAATTGCGAGTCCCAGACCATAACCACCCCGTTCCTTCGTTCTGGACTGGTCTGAGCGGTAGAAGCGGTCAAAGATGTGCTTTAACTCATTATTCGTCATACCTGATCCGGTATCCTTGATGCTTATCGCAATGGACTCCCCTTCTTTGCCAAGACGGACTGAAATCTGTCCGCCAGTCGGTGTATATTTCATGGCATTGTCCATAAAGATGCGACAGGCCTGTTTCATTAGGTTCCGGTCACCAAACATCGAGATTTCCTGATTAAGCTCATTGTTGATTTGATGCCCGGAATCAATGATCTGGGTCTCTCTGATGACTTCCTGGAGCATTTCCGTCAAGCTGAATTCTTCCTTTTGATAGGCGAGGGTACTGTTGTCATGCCTGGCAAGAAACAGCAATTTGTCGATCAGCTCCTGCATATTTCCGGCTTCATTTTTGATAGCCGTTATGGATTCCTGCAGAACTGCCTGATCGTTTTTTCCCCAGCGGTCGAGCATGACTGCATAGCCCTGTATCACGGCGATCGGTGTTCTTAGCTCATGCGAAGCATCCGATACAAACTGTTTCTGCCTATTATATTGATCCTCTAATCTGTTCATCATTTCATTAAAGGTAAGTGCCAGTTCCTTCAGTTCATTTTTTGACCCGCTTACATTGAGCCTTAAATTTAAATTCTGCTCGGAAATTACCTTTACCGTCCGGGTCATCTCACGTATGGGTTCAAAAATTCCTCTCCCTGATACGGCAATCGCAATCAGAGCCAGGAACAAGAACGGCACAAAGACAAAGAGCATAATCCTGGCGATGAACAAAATATCCGTAATCTCATCCTGAATGTTGGAAAAGATAATCATCCTGCCGGTAGTTCCGGCTATTTCAAAATCCCTGTTTACGGATACGTAGATGTTTCCTTGATCCTTGGCCAAGCCCAGCCAGTACTCAGCACCATATTCCCTCAAATTTTGATCCGTAGCCATAAGCGTCTGCTGATTGGATTCATCGATACGAAGCGGGATCTGATGCTCCCGGGAATAGGTTTCCAGTTCTGAAAAACCGCTGCTGTCCGTGCTAAGCATCTTCTGGATGTCCAAATAGTCCTGCTTAACCGTTTCCTGGATTCTAAATCCGCCATAAACCAGGATAACGATAAGACCGGCTCCCAGCACTGTCCGCAAAAGTATGCCTGTATACCTCAAGGAAAGTTTTAAGCGAATTGAATAAGCGATCTTTTCCCGGATAAATGCATAAAGAAGCCTGAAAAGATAAACCGGAAAAAAGATCACCTTGAGGATATTTTTGAACATGTTCTTATTCGCTTTATTTTTCTTCTTCATATTTGAGAAGATACCCAACCCCTCTTACGGTGTGAATAAGTACGATACCATATTTCTGGTCAATTTTATTGCGCAGGTACTTGATATAGACATCGGTGACATTGGTATCTCCATAGTAGTCATATCCCCAGACATGATCAAGGATTTTTTCGCGCGACAATACAATGCCTTTATTCTCCATCAGATATTTCAGAAGCTCAAATTCTTTCTTGGAGAGGGATATATCTGCCCCCTGACAGGTAACCCGATGTTCATCTTTATACAAAATTACCGGTCCGGCCGTGATCCTATTATTTTGATCTTCCTTTTTCCCCCTGCGCTTTAGGATCACTCTGATCCTCGCCAGCAGCTCTTCAATGGCAAATGACTTGGTCATATAGTCATCTGCCCCGCTGTCAAGCCCCATTACTTTATCGGAAACATCATCTTTGGCGGTCAGCATAATGATCGGGATGTCCGATTCACGCCTTACCCTCCGGCAAATTTCAATACCGCTGAGACCGGGGAGCATCAGGTCCAGAATGATCAAATCCGCCTTCCCCGAGACTGCTTTTTCATAGCCCTCTCTTCCCTCGTGAGCAAGTTCTACCTCATAGCCTTCATGGGTGAGCTCCAATTCCAGGAACCTGGCTATTTTTACCTCATCTTCAATGACCAGAATTCTGGTTTTCATCCTGTTCTCCGTCCTTCATCAAAGCATTGGGACGATTTCATTATAATTGGAAATGAACCTGTAAACAACACAGGTTCATTTCTCATCAGCTTTATCTCATTACGAGCACCCTGACCATTTATAGGTACTAACCAATCGTAATCTCATTACAATCCTCTTCTTTTTTATCTTCATTCGTAGGATTGGTTTCAGCCCGGGTAGTGTTTGCCTGTTCTGCTGCCGGCTTTTCCCTCATTTTATCAGCCGCAGTTCTGACTTTGCTGCCTATACCGTCGACAAACTCATTGATATCAACATCCTGCCCCTTTTCTTTTCTGATCCTGATCCGATAACCCATTACGTATAGCAGGATAAAAGCTGCAGCATACAATCCTATGATCGGCATTGTGATTAACATAGCGATAATTAGAATAATGACCGGTATATTCAGAATAATGGTCTGATCCTTCTCAATAATAAATCTTGTGACGCAACCTTTTTGAAGCAGTGCTTTTACTTTTTTGCCGAAGCTCTGTTCTTTTTGACAGGTTTTCTGATTGGAATTTGAATTTGATTGATTCCCATGCATTTTTTCAAAGGCAATGATCGCGTCAATCAAATCCCCATCATACTTTTCCAAAAGTTCCTTGGCTTCCTGATAACTGCAGTTGGTCCTTTTTCTCATTTCGTCCATTTGTTCCATACTGATACTCATCATTTTCATCTCCATTTCTAAACGATGGTTTTATTATAATAACGTCAGATGAGACTACGCTTAATTCAGGATTAAAATTTGATTAGAATTCATGCAAAATAAGACCAAAATAAGACAAAATCTGTTTTGGAATGTTGTTGACAGTGTCAGCCTGGATCAATATAATATTTTGTATGCGAAATATTCGTGTCGGTAGTATTAGTGTAGCGTAAAGTTTAAGGAGGCCTGTTTCTATGGAAAGCACCCCTAATAATGAAGTAGAAATCGTGCGGCTTTTTTTTGAAGTTGGCAAATCTATGAAGCGGATACTGCGAAAAAGTTTTGGATGTGACGGCTTAACAATACCGCAAGGCATGGTTATGAACACTCTAATGAGATCCGGCGAGATGAAGATCTCCGAAATAAGCAGCGTCCTGCATCTGTCCAACAGTACGATCTCAGGAATTATTGACCGTCTGGAAAAACAGCAGTTGGTCATTCGAACCAGAAGTGAACAGGACAGACGAATCGTCTATGTCAAAGCGGGTCCTCATTTTATTGACCTTCACCGAAAGTCCTATCGCAAAACCGAAAATGACTTGCAGAAAGTGCTTAGCAAGGCTACCTCTGAAGATATGCAAAAAATATCTGAGGGTTTGGTTGCTTTAAAAAAGACCCTGGATCAAAATTGCACCTAATCTTTCTACAGAACATGGAACATTACAAAAGAGAAAGGATATTGGGTTATGTTAAAATTAGTTCGTTATTTAAAACCTTTCAGACATCTGGTTTACGGCGTTCTGATCCTGGTTTTTCTCCAAACGCTTGGTGACCTGTATCTGCCAACGCTGATGTCGGATATTATCAATGACGGCGTCATGAATGGCGACACGCAGAAGATTCTTCATATCGGAGGAATCATGCTTCTGGTCGCCGCAGTAAGCGCTTCATTTTCTATCCTGGCCAGCTTTTTATCATCTAAGGTTGCCGTAGGGCTGGGGACTACACTGCGGAGCAGGATCTTCGGAAGAGTTGAAAGTTTTTCTTTACATGAATTTGATAAACTCGGCACCGCTACGCTCATTACCCGGACGACAAATGATATCACCCAAATCCAGATGGTTACGATCTTGATTACGCGTATGATGATCAGTGCCCCGATTATGGCAATCGGCGGAATCATTTTGGCTTATCGGGAAGATAAGGCCCTAACATGGGTATTTGCTGTCGCCATACCGGTACTGGCAATCGTCATCGCAATCATTGCATCCAAAATGATTCCACTGTTTCGGTTAGTTCAGGTAAAAATTGACAGGATCAACCTGGTGCTTAGAGAAAAACTTACCGGCGTACGGGTCATCCGGGCCTTCAACACAATCGAACATGAAAAAAAGCGTTTTGACGACGCCAACGTTGATCTTACGGACAATTACATTAAAGTAAATAAAATCATGGCTTTTATGATGCCGTCGATTATGCTGATCATGAACTTAACTTCACTGGCGATCCTCTGGTTTGGGGGCATCCGTATCAGTATCGGCGATATGGACCTAGGAGCCCTTTCGGCATTTACACAGTATGCGATGCAGATCATGATGTCCATGCTGATGCTGGCCATGATGTTCATCATGGTTCCCCGGTCCCAGGCTGCTGCTGTCAGAATCAACGAAGTCCTGGAAACCGTACCTGAAATTGAAGATGCCAAGGAATTGAAGGATACTTTCACCGGCAAAGGTTATGTGGAATTCAAGGATGTCACCTTTAGCTATCACGGCGCGGAAGAACCCGCTATCAGGGATGTTTCCTTCGCTGCCCGGCCGGGCGAGATCACAGCGATTATCGGCAGTACTGGTGCTGGGAAATCTACGCTGATCAATCTGATACCCAGGTTTTATGACGTTGACAGCGGTTCTGTCCTAATCGACGGTGTGGATGTCCGGGAAATATCCCAGGAAAACCTTAGGCAGAAAATTGGTTTCGTACCGCAGAAAGCGGTCCTCTTTTCGGGAACGATTTCCGAAAATATCCGTTTTGGCAGTAAAGAGGCCTCCGAAGAAGAAATTTTGCACGCAGCAGAAGTCGCCCAGGCAGCCGAGTTTATTGCCAAGATGGACGACGGGTATGACCATGTTATCACTCAAGGCGGTACCAATGTATCCGGCGGTCAAAAACAACGACTGGCAATTGCCCGGGCTCTGGTCCGCAGACCGGAGATCTGTATTTTTGACGACAGTTTTTCGGCCCTGGATTTTAAAACAGATGCGCGTCTGCGTGCTGCCCTGAAGCAGGAAATAGCCGAGGCGACAGTCCTTATTGTTGCTCAAAGGGTTGGGACCGTCATGGACGCAGATCAAATCATTGTCTTAGATAACGGTCAGATTGCAGGCATTGGAACACACAAAGAACTGTTGAGCAGCTGCGAAGTCTATCGTGAGATTGTCTCATCCCAGCTGTCAGAGGAGGAAATCGCATGAGCGGTGAAAATCAAAACCAAAACACGATGCGCAATCGGCAAAACCGAAGAGGATCAGAAGGGCCGGGAGGGCCGGGAGGGCCCGGAGGACCGGGGGGGCACTTTGGTGCTCCTGTGGAAAAAGCTAAAAATTTCCGCGGCAGTCTGGCAAGGCTCATTCGGTATTTAAAACCGCATAAAGTCCATTTAATTGTTGTATTGATCTTTGCCATTGCCAGTACATCTTTTACAATTGCAGCTCCTAAGATAAGCAGTAAAGCAATTAACAAACTACAGGATGCCTATATGGCGAGGACGATGCTGCAAAAAATGTCCGAGGCACAGGAAAACGGCCTTGACAGCATTTATACCCAAATGGCCGATGTCCAAATGAAGGCAGTCGACCAGGTCAATAAGCAGATGACGAATGCCGCAGCCAGTGAACCAATCAGCCCTGCATCTTTGGATGCGGTCAAAGCGCTGGTAATGCTGCCTGCGATCAATACAATTCAAGATCCGGAGGAGAAAGCCAATACCGTCATTCGAATGCTAGATCTCTTCAATGCCCTGCCAAATATGCAGGAAAACATTACCGGCGGTAATACTCAGGACGGATCGGTGAAAATGATTGATACGAATAGCATAAATACAATCAAAACATTCCTGCAATTGCCAATGCTGAGTTCGTTAACGGATGCCGAAGAAAAAGCGGATGTCTGTCAGAAAATCATTGATTTAGGGAAAAAGATGTCCGCAACCGGTGATGCAGGCTTGAATTTGCCGAATACACAGCAAAATGTCAAGCTTACCGATAATCAAATCGGCGGCGCCATTAAGTCCATCAGAGAAACGAACGGTGAATATGATTTTCATTATATTGGTATGATCGCCTTGATCCTGATCGGTATGTATCTCATCAGCGCCTTATTCGGCCTGATCATGGGTCTTGTCATGTCAGGCGTTTCTCAGCGGACAGTCCGGGATTTACGTCGGGAAGTTGATAACAAGCTGGCAAAATTGCCTTTAAAGTATTATGATATGCACCCTTATGGCGATATCTTAAGCCGTGTGACCAACGATATCGATACCATTGCCACTACCTTGCAGCAAAGCTTGACCCAAATTATTACCTCCGTGGTAACAATTGTAGGCTATATTATTATGATGCTTACGATCAGTCCGGTACTCACCCTGATCATTATTGCCTCGTTACCGCTGTACTGGCAGCCACGACAATGATCGCCAAGAAATCCCAGAAATACTTTGCCATCCAACAGAAAGAGCTGGGAGACCTCAGCGGCCATGTTGAAGAGATGTATACAGGTCATAAGATCGTCAAGGCCTTTGGGCATGAAAAAGATGCGATCGAGAAATTTGAATCGATCAATACCCGGTTGTATGGCGCGGGCTGGAGAGCCCAGTTTGTATCCGGGATTATGTTCCCGCTGATGAATTTTATTAGTAATCTCAGTTATGTCGGCATTAGCATTGTCGGGGGCATCTGGATCACGCGCAACCTGTTAGGATTAGGTGATATCCTGGCTTTTATCCAATATTCACGGTCATTTACGATGCCGATTATCCAAACCGCCAATATCGCCAACGTTATCCAGTCTACTATTGCCTGCGCTGAACGGGTCTTTGAAGTTCTGGACGAGCAGGAAGAAATCCCTGACAGTCCTGAAGCTGTGATCCTGAATATGCCCAAAGGGAATATCCGCATCGAACATGTCAGCTTCCGCTATAAAGAAGATGTCCCGTTAATTGAAGATATGAATCTTGAAGTCAGGCAGGGAGATACTATCGCCATTGTTGGTCCGACAGGCGCAGGCAAAACGACTCTGGTCAACCTGCTGATGCGGTTTTATGAGATCAACTCCGGTAAAATTAGTATTGACGATGTGGATATCAAGGATATGCCGCGCAGCGAACTACGCAAACTCTTCGGAATGGTCCTTCAGGATACCTGGCTCTTTAACGGAAGTATTAAGGATAATATCGCTTACGGCAAAGAGAACGCTTCCATGGACGAAATCGTCCGTGCGGCCAAGGCAGCCCATGCCGACCACTTTATCCGGACACTTCCCGAAGGCTACGACACGGTTCTGAATGAAGAAGCGACCAATATCTCGCAGGGACAGAAGCAGTTGCTCACTATCGCCCGGGCTATTTTGGCCGATCCGGCAATATTGATTCTCGATGAAGCAACCAGCAGCGTGGACACCCGGACTGAAGTATTGATCCAGAAAGCAATGAAGAACCTGATGAAAGGCCGGACAAATTTTGTAATTGCGCACAGGCTTTCCACCATACGCGATGCTGAACTTATTCTGGTCATGAATAACGGCAGTATCATTGAAACAGGAAATCACAAAGAGCTACTAGCTAAAGGCGGATTCTACGCCGAATTATATAACAGCCAGTTCTCGGAAGACGCGGATATTGCGGGATAACACACCCTAATGGTCTGAAGTCCCCAATTCGAAATCTTTCGGGGAGATAGTTTCAAAAAAGAATTTTCTGATTTTCTCGAGATTGCATTCCGTAGAAAACCTGATTCTTAACCCTTCTTCCTTGATGATTTCTGCACTATGATCATTGCTGCCAATATCTTTCGGATAAAACTCAATGATGTTTGCAATCTTTTTCAAGCTGGAAATGACGGCTAGCGCTTTATAATCTTGTGTTTTGCTTCCCTCTTCAAAATATATGACAACATCATGAACGCAGCTCATTGAATACTTCTCCCACCTTTCCTTGCAGCCGCTTATGTCAATAGCATACCACGTCATTTTGTCGTGGCGGATAATTTGCCGCAAAATGTAAAAAAACAACCTAAATGGTTGTTTTTTTACAATGAATGGTGAATCCCAGCCTCATCCAAAAAACGATCAGGATCGTCTTTGTTAATATCCAAGAAATCAAGCACCTGCGAATCGATCTTTACGGACTCCTGCTTGCAAATGCTTTTCCAGGAATAGATATCGGCAATATGCACCAGGGCGACCATCTCCTTGTCGATGACCTTTTCATCAAGCGGACAGTGGTGAAAAAGAGCGGACTCCACGATCGAATACGGAAGCTCCCACCAATCCAGCAGATGGCCGCCAATCTCCCCATGAGATACATCCGTAAATTCCATTTGTTCATAATAGTCGAATAGATTCCGATTGCCTATGTTCTTCTCAACTGCTCGCATATATTCATACCAGAAATTATTCAGCAGAACCACTTTGCCAACATCATGCAACAATCCGGCCATTGTACTCGATTCAGGCATTTTCTTATGATGGATCTTTTGGTAGAAAACATTCAGGATGGTATTGGTCGTTACAGCATGGAACCAGAGCATCGCGATATCTCTTTGGTAACGCGCATTTTTTTCCCCTTTGGTTTCCTGATGCAGACAGGCACTCAGGACTATATTTTTGACATCCGTTAGCCCCAAATAATTAATAGCCTGGATTACCGAACCTGTTTTTACCCCTAAGTGGGCAGAGTTTGCTACCTGTAATACTTTCGCGGTTATGGAAGGATCACTTTCGATCGTTTTGGCGATTTCCTTCATGCCCGCATCCTGTTCGATCAGAGAATTAAATTTATTGAAGACATTCTGTGGGGATGGCAAAAATTCGATTTTATTGATCACTTCCAGTAGGTTTCGGTTTTTCAAGATCTTTTCCACTTCAAAAATATGTTCGATGGTCCTGAGCAGGTCCTTGTTTTGCCATGGTTTAAACAGATAGTGTTTTGCCAAACAATTCTGTTGTATTTTCAAAAGCATGCTTTTATCGACATGCCCGCTTAAAACAAGTCTGATCGTCGACGGATATTTTTCTTTGACTTGTGTCAAAAGCTGAAAGCCGTCCATTCCCTGCATTTTGACATCCGTTACAATCAGATCAATTTTCTTTCTTTGAAGAATTTCCAGAGCCTCTTCACCGCTTTCCGCAGTAAGAACTTCATAGCTGCTGCCAAAGAAAGCCCTATTCAGTGCCCGCAATATTGCTCTTTCATCATCTACAAACAAAATTGTTTCATTCATTTTCTTCACCTGTATTGGCTTCCGGCTGCTGCCTGACAGGCAGCAGGATTATAAACCTCGTACTTATGCCCGGCGTGCTTTGAACTGAAATCTGCCCCCCGTGCGTATTGACAACAATATCGTAGGCAATACTGAGCCCAAGGCCTGTACCCTGCCCAACGGGTTTTGTGGTAAAAAACGGATTGAAAATCTCTCTCAGGTTTTCTTTATTGATCCCTGTCCCATTGTCTTCAATCTGACACCGCACAAAATCATCCGCGACTGCTGTACTAACCATGATAGATCCAAGTGTCTCCGGTTCTTTTGTCTTTATGGCGTAGACTGCATTCAGGATGATGTTCAAGAGTACCTGATTGATCTGATTGCCCTTCGCCTGAATTAAAGGAAGCTCCCCAAACAATTCGATTACCCTGGCATGGTGCTTAATCTCATTTCTGGCCACTAAAAGCGTATTCTTCAATCCGTTATTCAGATCGTAATCTTCAAACTCGTTGCCTTGATCCGCTCTGGAAAAGGTTTTAAGTCCGGTTACAATTTCACTGATCCGTTTGAGGCCATCCTCAATATCAAAAAATAAATCTTCCAGGTCTGTTGAGATATACTTCAGGTTGTTGGTTTCTTCAAGCTTTCTCAAGTTTTCTATCTGTGAGGCAAGCAAATTCTTCTCGCTTGGGCACAGCTGCTCCAAAAAGCTGTGATAGGCGTTGATCATATTCGTATACTGATCAAAATAAAGACGAGAGGTCTCAAAGTTACTGGAAATATAACCAAGCGGATTATTGATTTCATGGGCAACCCCGGCAGCCAACTGTCCAATTGCAGCAAGCTTCTCTTGTTGGACAAGCTGTTCCTGCGTTTTCTTTAAACGGCTGATCGTTGTTTTCAACTCTTCATCTGAGGCAACGTTTTGTTTAAACAACCCGGTAATTTTTTCATTCTGGCAGATTGCTTCCTGAAGCTGTTTTTCCAGCCTACGGTAACGGCCGATACTGACATTATTTACGGCCGCCATAACGACCACTAAGACCATAAACAGGATCAGCTGGGAAACATAAGACAATGTCGTCATCTGGTAAAACTGAACATGATAAGAATGGAAAAGCACATAGCATACCGAAAACAGTATGGCGACCGTTGTTGTGACCATCATAACCCGGGTGACCCGGATCATGGCCAGTATGAGCTGTAGATACGCAAAAGTGTACAAAGCCGGTCCGATAAGATCATACATTCTGACTGTTAAAAACAGAAGTGTCAACGCGGTCAGCCCCGAGATCATCCAGGTAGCATATCTCATTGCAAAGTCCAATTTCGGAACAACGTTAAATCCCAGAGCCAAAGCTAATAAAACCAAACTGTCTACGAAATACGCCTGCCAGTCACTGGCAAGATAAAAATAACGGGGAAAAAAACTAATAAATGCTGCCAGAAAGAGCAGCACAGACATATACATACTGACCATGGTATTTTCATAATAGCTTGTCAGGTTATCATCTTGCGTTTCACGAAGAGCAGATAAAACACCAGGTATCGTTCTTTTTTTCGGATATTGATTCATAATCGATTCCTATACTTTTATTTTATAACCCAAATAAATTTTTCAGCTTTTTAGTGGAGTTTCTGCTGACGGGAATAGTTTCTTTCGTTTCCTTCAACTTTAAATTATACGCACTGTTGAACCAGGGACTGATTTTTTCAATTTTATTGATATTGACAATATAGCTTCGATGGCACCGAAAAAAGCTGCCGGATCCAAGCTTCTTCTCCCACGAATTTAAAGAGTCAGGACTTTGATATCTTCCTTTTTCGGTAATAACAACGACATCCCCTTCAGCTGCCGTTAAATAAATCACCTCCGACAGGTCAATCAGAATAATGGTGTCATCTTCCCATACAGGTATTTTTTTGATTTCCTGTTCCATCTTGCGTTCCACCGGATAGAGATGTTCAGGTTTATTGGCAAGGGCTTTTTCGACCACTGAAATGACTTCTTCGTTTTTCCAGGGCTTGGCGAGGTAATAATAAATACTGCCTTCGTTAATTGCTGAAATTGCAACATTGATGTCTGACGAACCAGTGATCAGAATTCTAACGGCATCCGGATACTCTTCTCTTGAACGTTTCAATAGGTCAATACCCAGCATCCCCGGCATATTTTGGTCACAAATAATCACGTCTATCGCGCTTTTTTGCAGAAAATCCAGCGCTTCTTTCGAGGTCGTAGCGGCAAACAGCTCGTATCCCTGGGGATGCAGGATACGCTTTAAAGCGTTAAGCACCATCGGTTCATCATCAACCAAAAGTATTCTTGCCATATATTCCTTTCTATTTTATCTGTCCGGACAGAAAATGAATAATTTTCCTTTTTATTCTCGGGTATATTCGACATTTTCTTTTTTATTCCTTTTTTGAGTTCTTTTTTCAGCTTTATTTATTCCTAACTTTTCCCTTTCATCTTTAGATCATCTATAGTAAATATTCATTTTTTGTATTAATTGAGCGGGTTTGTTCTTAGAGTATCCTGATAGAGCTCGATTTTGTTTCTGCCCTGATATTTGGCCCGGTAAAGGGCAGCGTCCGCCTGGGTAATTAGTTGATCTTTATTTTTAGCCAGATCAGGGAAAATTGAGAAACCGACCGAAAGCGTCAAGGTTTTTGTAACGTGACAATCCGGGAAAGAAAATCGCAGACTGTAAAATGCTTCTTTGAGCCTTTCCATGACAAAATGGACTTCTTCGATGCCGGAATCAGGCAAAATTACTGCAAACTCGTCTCCGCCGTAGCGACAGGCAATATCTGATTTTCTCGTAGTGTTTTGGATTAGCCCGGCGGTTTTTCTTAGTATTTCATCACCGAAATAATGGCCATAGGAATCATTGTACATCTTAAAGTTGTCAATATCGATCATACATAAAACAAGCGTACGATTTGCTCTGATGGCTCTCGCAATCTCTTCGTCAAGCCTTTGCTGAAAATACCTATGATTGTAGATCTCTGTCAGACCGTCTGTCACAGAAAGGGTCTCAAGTATTTTCTGAGTTTTTTTATTGCGTTCAACTTCAACGGCAATAATCGCAGATCCAAAAAAGTTTGCCAGGATGAACACGGCAATAGCAAAATAATATGGGTCACCTTGCATTATTCCGAATCTGAACGGAGCAGTAATCCCTATGATACTGTATATAAGTGTAACCATAAGGCCGGCATACCCAAAGATCAGCGGCATCAGCAACGTGACGATAGCCATTATACTCCCAATAATAATTCCCGGAGCTGTATTCAGATTGCCAAAAAGCAGAACCAAGACCAAGACCCCAATAAATAATAAGCAAATAATAAATTTACTTTTTTGACTGAGTTTATGTCTATCTAAAAAAGCATGATCATCTTTTCGATCAAATAAATTCATGATGTGACCCCCTATATAAACCTTTACTTTTCAGCAAAAGCTATTGTATGATTCTTCCAATTGTATTGTCATGCTATCAGATTATCTCATTAAGTCTTCTTTTGGGAGAATTTTATACAGAATGTTAAAAAAACAACCTCAATGGTTGTTTTTTCTTAATGAATGGATTTGGTTTTCCATGCGTGATCAAATTTTATCTCAGCCAGTGTTTACGCCAAAACAGGATAAGTACTGCTGTTACAATCAACACGGATACACCGAGAAAGAGCGGCATCCCCAAAGGTGAGTGAATTAGTGGCATTGCTTCAAAATTCATTCCAAAGAAGGAGGTAACCAGATTAATCGGCAGCAGGATCGTGGCTAGAAGCGTCAGAACTTTCATGATATCATTGGCCCGGTTATCAATGGCCTGCTGGTAGGCTTCCATTAGGATTTCAATCAGCTCATGAGTCTGCCGTGCATTTTCAAGTTTCTGCTGGGTATCGGCAACCAGGTCTTTCCACGATGGCTTCCCTTGATCATGATTATCCATGGCTGCCAGTCTGCTGAAAATCGTCTGATGCGCATTCAGTGATTTCTTTAAACCCAGTATTTTTTTGTGAAGGTTGATTATTTCACTTCTTTGCCATCTTTCAGGAGTTTCCAGGATATTTTCTTCAATCCGGTCCACATCATCTTCCAGTAATTCCAGCTGGCGCTGATGGTGTTCCAGTATTTCCATGCCGAGGAGCTGCGCCAGATCGGAAGGTGTTGTAAGCAGTCCTCTCCGGGCCCAGTCATTGATCTGCGGCAGCTCAAGTCGGTCATTGCGCAGTATCGTCATATCATTCGCCGACAGAAAAAAGTAAATCGCAAATTCTTTGGTATCATCAGCAAAATCGCTATATCCAATAAAAAACAGAGAAGGGTGTAGACGTTCAAATCTTTGATTAAAATTATTCTCCTGCGGATTCAGTTTCCCCAGAACACGGTCAATCTCTGCAGATCCGCCAAATGCCAAGTGCCCGCTCAGGAGCTTCCATTCCTCAGCATTGAAGAGGGTTACGCTAAACTTTCCCTCTGCCGGAATCTGTTGTGATTCTATTTCTTTTAGGCCCTCCGGAGAGACAAGATAGTGTTGCAAGCCGTTCACACTCCATTCACTTGACAACTGGTACTCTATTCCTGGCCTTCGAATCATTCCTGTCTTTCCTGTATTCTACCACAATCAAACCATCAGGTCATTAATCAGGGCGAAGACTTCCGCTTTGACACGTGCCAAGGTAGCATCCGCTTCAGTTCTGGTAGAACCTTTGATACAGAAATAAAAACGTATTTTTGGTTCCGTACCGGAAGGTCTTGCCATGACATAGCCTCCCCCTTCAAAGGAAAAGCGAAGCGCATTCTCCCGGGGAAGATCGATTTCTTCCATCTTGTTCTCCAGCACATCCCATCGGACCTTTTGCTGATAGTCATCAATAAACCGTACGCTGAGCCCTGCCACAGAAAGTGGCTTTGCCGTCCGCAGTCTGTCCATTACAGCGGCAATCCGTTCCCGGCCTTCTTTACCGCTCAGCGCAAAAGCAACCTGCTCATCGAGGAAAGTGCCGTATCGCGCAAAAAGTTCCGCCAGTATATCCGGCAAGGTTTTGTTCTCTATCTGCTTGTAATACAATGCCGCCTCAGCCAGCAGCGCAGAAGCCTGGACTGCATCCTTATCTCTGGTATACGTACCGGCCAGGTAACCATGGCTTTCTTCAAAACCAAACAAAAATGTCCCCCAGCCCTGTGCTTCCATCTCTTTGATCTTTTCTCCAATATATTTAAAGCCGACCAGCACATTCACTGTTTTGGCGCCAAAATCAGCCGCAACTGCTTCGGCCATGTCCGTAGAGGCTATCGTCTTGACAATCACGCCATTGTCCGGCAGTCTGTGGCTTCGTCTTCTTTGATCCAGGATATAATACGCCAGGATTACGCCAATCTGATTTCCCGTAAAACGGCAATATTGACCATTTCGGTCCAGGGCATACGCACCGAGACGGTCTGCATCCGGATCGGTGGCTAACACAAGGTCCGCCTGTATCTTCTTTGCCAGTGCTAAAGCAAGCGCAAACGACGCCGGATCTTCCGGGTTCGGAGATTTCACCGTCGGAAATTCCGGATCAGGTTGTTCCTGTTCTGCAACCATTTGAAAAGCTTTAAAGCCCATTTTGTTAAGAATGCTTTGGACAGGGCTGCCGCCGGTTCCATGGAGCGGCGTGCAGACAATGTTCAGCTTTGTACCGTAAGTTTGCGTTAGTTCTGTATTCAGCAGACTGTGGAGTATCTCCACCTGATAGGCAGCATCCACCTGATCTCCGACCATCTGAACCATCCCTTCCTCCAGGGCTTTGGTTCGGTCCGCCAGCATAATTCTCCAGTCTTTTCTTTCAGCCATCTTGGTAATGATCTGCTTAGCAGGAGCAGGCGGCAGCTGCCCGCCATCCTCCCAATAGACCTTATAGCCGTTATATTCTTTCGGATTATGGCTGGCCGTGATATTTATGCCGGCAATTGTCTGCAGATACCTGACAGCAAATGAAAGTTCAGGTGTCGGCCGCAGACTTTCAAACAGATAGACTTTAATCCGATTTACTGCCAGTACCAGCGCTGTTTCCAGTGCAAAATCTTTGGAAAAATAGCGGCTGTCATACGCAATGACAACCCCTCGCTGAGACGCCTCCGGTCCATGCTCCAAGATCGTGTCGGCCAACCCCTGTGTGACTTTGCGAATAACATAACGATTCAGGCGATTGGTTCCTGCGCCGAGAACCCCTCTAATGCCACCGGTCCCAAACTCCAGAGTCGTATAGAAACGATCCTCCAACTCCTTCAGATCGGTTATTTCCGCTAGTTCCCTTCTGCTGAGCTCGTCAAAATAATCATTTTCGATCCAAAATTTCAAGGTATTTTCATACTTTTGTTCTGAATACATGTTACTTTTCTCCTCACTGTTGATCAGCTACAACCTCGTATAAAGCCTCAAATTCACTGATGCTCTTTTGACTCTTGATCTTGTTTCCCGGATTTGCTTCAAGGTGCTTAAGAATTTTATAGAGCATTTCACGGTCAACGGCTGCCCCGTCTGCTTCAATTTTCAATGCAATTTCTTCAACTGTTAATCCCTTGGTTTTACAGGTCCTTAGAACACGCAGGGCCTGGTTCTTTAATTGAATCATTTCCTGCGCACCCTTTTTAGCCATTTCCACAGCCGGTTGGTGATAGGCATTAATATGCACAAACTGGGCATACATACTCACCGTACGTTCGTATAGGGCAATCAATACTCCGATCGTTACGGGGTTGAGGTCTCTCACTGTCAGCGTAATTGATTTTCGGCCCTTGTTTGACAGGGCATTCCTCGTACCGAGCAAAAAAGCCTGTAAATAATCACCGCTGGTACTTTCTTCAGCAATTTTAAGTGAGTGGCCATCCCTGTCCTTTAATACTTCGATGAAAGTTACAAAAAAGTTGCCGGGTCCATCAAGCAGCTGCTGGATATAAGAATGCTGATCGCTTGTTCCTTTATTTCCGAGTACTGTGATTCCCTGATGGACAATATTACCGTCCAAGTCCTTTTCTTTTCCAAGAGACTCCATAATCAATTGCTGGAGATATTTTGGAAAAAGCTCCAAACGGTCTTTATAAGGAAGGATAACCATCTGCTGTCCACCATTACCCCCTGTCAGGACATACCACGCTGAGGCAATCAGGGCAGCAGGATTGTTTTTCGTATCTGGATTCCTGGTCAGAGCGTTACACTTCTTAGCTCCATCTATAAGAGCGCTAATATCAATTCCCTGTAAAGCCAGCGGCAGCAGCCCCACAGCGGACAAGACGGAAGTCCGCCCGCCAACCCATTCCCAAACCGGAAAAGTGTCCAACCAATCCTCTTTCATCCGGATCTGATCCAGTCTGCTTCCAGGCTGAGTGATACTGACCGCATGACGGCTGAAGTCCAGCCCCCGACTTACATAAAAATGACGAACTTCCTCCATACCGTTGCGGGTTTCAATTGTGCCGCCGCTTTTGGAGATCACGATCGTTAATGTCGCATCCAGCTCAGTATCCAACTCAGCAAAAATACGGTCCATACCATCCGGATCTGTGTTATCAATAAAGTACAGCGAACAGAGATCATTTTTGTTTCCAAGTGCCTCGGAAACAAAACGCGGTCCTAAAGAAGATCCGCCAATACCGATCACAATAACGTTCCGAAAAGGGTGTCCGTTTTGACCACATACAGTGCCCGCATGAACATCCTGCACAAAGCATCGAATACGGCGCAAGGTATCTTTAATTGCTGCGCCTATTTCCGGCAGCGGGGCTAATTCAGGATCACTCAGCCAATAATGCCCAACCATCCGCTGTTCGTCCGGGTTGGCAACCGCTCCTTCTTCCAAGGCCTGAATCTGGTGATACATATCCTGCAAACGCAGTTTCATATCATTGAAATACGTATCCGGAAACCCTGCGCGACTGACATCTACCTGGATTCCCAGCTCATCATTGAAATATAAATATTCCTGGAATTTCTGCCATTGTGATATCACAATACAATCACCTCACCCATCGGTAATCATACTCTACCCTGGACAATCCGATTCTATACTCGTACAACGTTCCTGAAATAAATACTCAAATATATGATTGCGTTAAACTCCCGGGTCAGCCTGGGCGCCACAATTCCGCTTTCGGCTGTTGCGCCATCCATGGTGCAAACAGCCGCGCTTCACCTCCATGCTCCGCTTAACGCTGGAATTATGACCCCCAGACCTAATCTAGGGTAATCAAGCTCGTATGAATGATTTGAGCAGGGAATTTGAGAACGTCATTTTCATTATAGCTGAGATGGACGAAAAAGTATTGCGCAATTTGTCGTGTCAAACAACCAATAAAAGCTGCCGCTTAATGACCATTTTCATTGCGCAGCAGCCTTATTTTATCTTTTATACATTTTATACGCTACAGATTATACACCACAGAACAACTTCAAAAATCAAAATCAACCGTTGAAATTGCCGCATGGTTTTACCTCTACCTTCGTCTCGTTGAGTTTACAGTCTTCACATACCTTCTGTCCGTTAACTTCATAGATATCATCTTCTTGAACTTCCTGACCGCATTTTGAACATTTGTCCATCATGCTCTTCCTTCTATCTCAAGCAGTGATTTATTCAAATTCATTATATTTATCTACCTTCTGATTTACAAGCGTATGACTTGATTCTTTGCTGTAATATTTTTGATATCCCTCTTTCCGTAGCAGGCAAGCAGGGCATTCCCCGCACCCATCCCCTTTAATACCATTATAACAGGTCAACGTCTCTTCTTGAATAATCGGAAGCACACCGAGATCGTCAGCCAGTTTCCAGGTTTCCGCCTTGTCGATCCACATCAGAGGGGTATGAATCACAAATTCGTAATCCATGGCGAGATTTAGTGTTACATTCAGGGATTTTATAAAAATATCCCGGCAGTCCGGATAACCGCTGTAATCACTCTGAGAAACGCCGGTGATCAAATGCCTGATTCCTCTCTGTTTAGCAAAAACAGCTGCAAACGATAGAAAGAGCATATTCCTGCCATCTACAAATGTGTTTGGCAGCCGACCGGCCGATGGATTTTTCTCAACTTCGATCTCTGTCCTGGTCAGTGCGTTCGGCGCAAGCTGATTTAATAAACCGAGATCTAGCAGATGATGCTCAATCTGATGCTTAGCACATATTTCTCTGGCACAATCTAATTCCAGCCGGTGTTTTTGCTCATAATCAAAGGACAGGGCGATGACTTCTGCAAATAACTGTCTGGCCCAAAAAAGACAGGTCGTACTGTCTTGTCCGCCGCTAAAGACGACCAAAGCTTTTTCATTTTTTTGCATGAGCTTATACTCCTCTCTTTTCCGGATCCCAGATCACTTTATGTAGCTGAAGCTGCAAGCGCACCCCATTCATTTTATGCACAATCATAAATTTAACAATCTCAGATGGCGCAATGTGTGCAAAAACAGGACTGATAAATACCGCAGTTTTCTTGATCAGACCGTAGGTACTTATGATTTCGCGCGCCCTTTTCAGGTCGCTTTGATCGCCAACCACGAATTTCACAGCATCCCGGCATGTCAGAACCTCAAAATTTGCTAAGATCATCTTGTCCTCCATACCGCTCCAAGCAAGCTTGTAGTCCATCGTAAATCCCGGACGGTGGTTAACCTCTGTGCAAAACGGCTTCAGGCTGACGCTGCCATTCGTTTCAATCTCGACGGAAAGTGCCGGATCCTGGCACAGCAAGTTGGTCAGGGCTGCAATACCAGGTTGTATCAACGGCTCCCCGCCTGTCAGCGTGACGTTCTTTATACCTGTGGTCAAAACCTGTTTATAGAGATCCGCTCCCGTCATTTCCTGGTAAGAAACATCCGCTTCATTCGCCCAGCGGGTGTCACAGTAAGTACATCGCAGATTGCACCCCGCAAATCTGACAAAAACAGCCAATTCTCCTGCTCGCGGTCCTTCTCCGTTAATGCTTGAAAAAATTTCTGCAACCCTGTATTTCATCTTAAATCACCGTCTGCCTTCGTAGACCGCGCAATTCGTGGGCGTTTCGAACACACTAACCCTGGTCATTTGATATCCTTTACCGGCCAAAGCCTCGTAAAAGCACCTGGCAAAATTTTCGGCTGTTGTCCTGAAAGGCACCTCAATGACCCGGAAACCGTCTCGAATAAGATGTTCCAGCGTACTTTTTCGCAGCGTTCCGTCTTCCACAAGCAAGGCATGATCGTAGTCATCCGCCAGCTGCCTCAGATCCGCTTTCAGCTGGCTAAAATCAACAATCATCCCCCTGGCTTCTCCTTCATCTGCGAGTGTTTCAGATTCAATTTCCACAACCACTCGCCAGCTGTGGCCATGAATGTTCCGGCACTTGCCTGGATGGCCTGCCAGAAAGTGCGCGCTGTCAAAACCACTTTCCACCTTCAACATGTACATATCATGCAACCTCCCCAAGAAACAAAAAAGAGCTACTGCTCTCCAAACAAAAAACTACCCAAGACGGTAGTGGTCCTAGTTTTGTTTAGAGACAGGATGGATTTCGAACTGTCTTTATTTTATTCATAAATTAAGCATATCATGCCAACGCTGATCTGTAAATGAGCTTTGTTAGTATTTGGGAAAGACGGCTTTTGAAGATTACTTCTTTTGAATTTACACTTTTTATTATACAATGATAGGATAGCATTTGTTGCTGGAGGTATCCGAATGCCAAAATATAAGCATTTTAAAGGCGGAATTTATGAAGTTCTCTTCATCGCCATTCACTCAGAGACCGAAGAAAAATTGGTGATTTATAAAAATTCGGAAGGAATTATTTTTGCACGGCCTTATGCAATGTTCTTTGAAAATGTTCTAGTGAACGGAGAACTTGTCCCCAGATTCGGGGAAATAGATTCGAAATAAAGAGGAGGATAAAGGATGGATAAATTAGTATTTGTCACCGGTCATAAGAATCCGGATACAGATTCCATATGTTCTGCAATTGCCTACGCGGAACTTAAAAAAAAGCTCGGCGTGAACGCTGTACCCAAAAGGCTCGGTGATATCAACCGGGAAACTGAGTTTGTTCTGAAGCATTTCGGCGTCGAAACGCCGGAACATCTTTTCACAGTCAAAACACAGGTGGCTGATTTAAACGTTGATCAGGCTTTTCCCGTATCATCGGATATTTCGATTAAAACGGCCTGGCACCTTATGAAAAAAAACAATATCAAAACGATTCCCGTCATTGATGATCATGAGCGGCTTCTAGGGATTGTAACCCTATCCGATATTACCAATAATTATATGGATGCCTTGGACAACAACACCATTGCTTCAACGAGAACGACCCTGCGCAATATCGCCGAAACGCTGAATGCGACATTAATCTGCGGTTCCCAGGAAGATTTCAAGACGACCGGCAAGGTTGTGGTTGCTGCTGTTGAACCGGACGACTTGCATTCGTTTGTTGAGCCGGGTGATATTGTCATCACGGGAAACCGGTTAGATATCCAGTTGAAAGCCCTGGAATACGGTACCACCTGCCTGATCATCACCTGCGGCGGGGAACCGTCACAAGAGCTGATCGAAGAAGCCCGCAGCAGGAATATTGTTTTGTTAACAACTCCGATTGACACCTATACGACCGTAAGGCTGGTGAATCAGAGCATACCGGTAGGTGCCGTCATGACCAGCCAGAACCTTATATCGTTTAACATTGATGACTTTATTGACGATATTCAGGATAAAATGTTAAAAACCAGGTACCGGAGCTATCCGATTGTTGATGACAATAACCGGATCCAAGGATTTATATCGAGGTATCATCTGATTTCACAGAGAAAGAAAAACGTTATTCTGGTGGATCACAACGAAAAATCTCAGACTGTCAATGGCATTGAAGAGGCAGAAATCCTTGAAATTATCGATCACCACCGGTTGGGTGATATTCAGACAGCCAGTCCAATTTTTCTTCGCAACGAACCGGTAGGCAGCACCTCGACCATTGTTGCCAATATGTTTTTCGAGATGGGAATTCGTCCTTCGAAGAACATCGCCGGGATTCTTTGCTCCGCCATCCTGTCCGATACGCTGAAATTCAAATCTCCGACCAGTACCTACGTCGATAGGATGACGGCCGAAAAGCTGGCAGAAATAGCCGGGATTGACGATATGGACAAGTACGCCAACCAAATGTTCAAAGAAGGCTCTTCTCTGCAGGGAAAAACACTCAAGGAGATATTCTATCAGGATTTCAAGGATTATACCTTTGGCAAATACAGGATTGGAATCGGGCAGGTCTTCACCATGGACAAGGAAAAAATCTCGGAGATGGAAGATTCACTGATTGCGTTCATGAAGCAGCTTTGTGCCGAAAACGGCTATCATTTACTGATGCTTTTTGTGACCGATATTCTTGACCAGGCCTCAGAAGTCTTATTTTCCGGAGAAGAAAAAGAATTAATCTCGCTTGCTTTTAACGTTGATCTGGGTGAAAACAGCGTCTGCCTGCCTGGCATCGTTTCCAGAAAGAAACAGGTTGTTCCTTTAATTTCAGCGGCTGTTGACAAATAAGTTATTTTAACAATAAGTTCAACAGCCCAATCACGAAACCAATCAAGGCTCCTAAATTAACGACGGCGTTCAACTCGTTTTTCATTACCGAAAGCACAAGTCTCTCAATCTCCAGAACATCCATAGTATTAACTTTTTGTTCTACAACACCGGCTATATCAAACTGTTGGATATAGTCTCCAAGCTTTTTCTGCACGAATCCCGAATAGATTCTGTCAACCATACCGGTAAGATGTTTTTCCTCAATCTCAACTTTTTTCATGAATGCCGCTAACGGCTGATTCTCAAGAACCGCAAGTTCTTCTCTCACAATGGACCGGATCATGTCCTGACCGTTTTCCTGGATGTATGCATCTACCTTTGCTCCGATCGGAGCCGCCACGGACGCAATCAATTGGTCATTGACCATCAGCGCGAGCATCGTCCCATGGATTTTTTCCTTCATTGCTCGTCTGCCCTCCCGTGCAATGACTGTCCCGACATCCATCCTGGAAACACCGGACATGATCTTGCTGCAAATGATGTTTTCAGCTTGTTCTCTCAGAACCTGATAGGTATCCTGTGAAACAAACCCCGTGAAGATATTTTTTAGGGTATGTCGCTCATCCATTTCATAAAGTGAGTTGCCGATTTCCTGAACGATTGTATTTTTTATGTTTCCTGACAAGAACAAATTCTCTATATCTTTACTGGTTAAAAGGTTGTTCCCGACCGCATTACCCAATGCTTTGGCAAGCTGCCTTTTTCTCTTTGGAAAAATGCCGGGCGTAAACGGCAATGTCCAATTTCCGATTTTAATCGGGTTGATGGGCCGAAAGAGCATCTTAACCGCGATGTAGTTTGTGACATAACCGATGATAGCACCAATAACCGGGCCTGCTGCCATTTGAATTAGATTCATTGATGATTCTCCTCTGAATACATACGCGCAAATTTGTAATACCACCGTATATTTTAGCGATTATTCAATGGTTTGTACAGTAATATGTTAATCCAGTAAATAAAGGCATACCGTTAGCGACTGAGTAGAGTTTCAGCAAATGAGCCGGATATAACCATATACTTGTATATACACTTACTCACAATTGTGTGTAGACTGTGGATAACTTTGCAGATTGATCATTTCATATCAACCGGATTATCATCATTCAGGTCTTTTCTTTTGCCGCTAGCCAGATAGATGGTCCATTCACCCAGGTTTGTCACATGGTCGGCTACCCTTTCAATGGAAAGCGCAACGAGCAGCAAATTGATACCCTGTGAAATATTTTTTTGGTCTTTTTGCATTAAATGTAATAGATCTTCATAGACCAACTGATAAAGCCGGTCCACCTCCTTTTCTTTAACTGCTAGATTTTGCGCCATTTTTAAATCTTTATTTGTATACGCGGTGATACTGTCTCTGAGCATCTCCCGCGCCATTTTTGCCATCTTGGGAATATCAACCAAAGGTTTTACCAAGGGCTCATTGCTTAATTTAATCGTTACTTCAGCGATATCGACGGCGTGATCGGCGATGCGTTCGAGGTCGGTGACAATTTTCAGCGCCGTCCCGATGGTTCTCAAATCACCGGCCATCGGCTGCTGCAAGGCCAGCATGGTCAAACATTTGTCTTCGATCTCAAGCTGAAAATTATCTACAATATCATCGTCCTCGAGTACTTTTTCCGCCAGTTTCAGGTCTCTTTCCTCGAGTGATTTCACTGCAGAGCTAATAACGTTTTCTACGAGGTTGCCCATCATGAGGACATCATGGCTCAGTTCTTCCAATGATGTTGCAAATGAGTTTCGGGTCATAATACGTTTCCTCCTTATCCGAATCTTCCGGTGACATAGTCCTCAGTCCTTTTGTCCAGAGGCTTGGTAAACAGTTCTTTCGTAACGCCGTATTCTATGACTTCCCCGTTCAGGAAAAATGCCGTGTAGTCTGAAATCCTGGCGGCCTGCTGCATGTTATGGGTTACAATCACGATAGTATATTGTTCTTTAAGATCAAGGATCAGGTCTTCCAGCTTTGCCGTGGAAATTGGATCCAAAGCCGATGCCGGTTCGTCCATCAGCAGTACTTCAGGCTGCACAGCCAGTAAACGCGCAATAACAAGACGCTGCTGCTGCCCACCGGATAATTGCAGCCCTGAACGGTTCAGCCGGTCCTTGACTTCATCCCAGAGAGCTGCTTCCTTGAGGCTTTTCTCAACAATTTCACTCAGTTTCTGCTTATCTTTCAGGCCATGGGCCCTCGGTCCATAGGCAACATTATCAAAGATCGACATCGGGAACGGATTCGGCTTTTGAAAAACCATTCCAATTCGTTTGCGGAGTGTTACCGGATCAATATCCGAGGTATAAGTATCTTTATTGTCAAGATATACATTTCCTTTGACAGTTGCTCCTTCAACCAGGTCATTCATCCGGTTTAGAGTTTTCAGAAAGCTGGACTTGCCGCACCCTGAGGGTCCAATCAGCGCAGTAACCTGATTGGCAAGGATTGGCAGGTTTATCGCGTGTAAAGCGTGAAAGCTTCCATAATACAATTCCAGGTCTTTGGCTACCATTTTATTATTTGTTTCTGTTAAGTTAGCTAACATTGATTACCACCTCTCCTTATTCGTGACGCTGGTTGTTTCGCCCCTACAAGCTTTGTCATAAGCATATTGGCCAGAAAATTAATGATAACAATGACGATGATGAGCACAGTAGCACTTGCATACGCATTCTTGGTTGATATTCCTTCCGACGCTAATATATAGAGATGAACGGAAAGAGTCCGGGTCGGTTCAAGGATTGAGGCCGGTAATCCTAATGAACTGCCTGCGGTCAGGATGACTGCCGCAGTTTCTCCAATTGCTCTCCCAATACCCAAAATAACGCCCGTTGCAATCCCCGGAAGTGCTGAAGGCAAAACAACTTTACGTATGGTATACCACTTGGTTGCGCCGAGTGCGTGACTGCCCTCACGATAAGAATCAGGAACCGTTTTGATTCCTTCTTCCGCAGCCCTGATGATCGTTGGTAGCACCATAAAAGCCAATGTCAGCGCACCCGATAGAATAGACCATCCCATCTTCAGGGTAATGACGAACAACACAAATCCAAATAAACCGAAGATAATTGAAGGCACAGCAGCCAGTGCTTCTGTGGCAAAGCGGATGATTTGTACCAACCGGCCTTTTTTTACGTATTCCGTCAGGTAGATGGCTGCGCCAACTCCTATAGGTGTTGCCAGAACAATGCCTGCTACCGTCAGGTAGATGGTACCAATAATGATGGAAAAAATTCCGCCTTCCTTACCCATCCGCTTCGGTTCCTGGGTGATGAAATCCCAGCTTAGCCCGCTGATTCCGTTGATTAGAATATGCGCAATAATACTGAACAAAACCAGAAGCGTACAAATCGCAAACAACCAAAGCAATAATTTTGCTATTTTTTCTTCCAGCCGGGCTGATGATTTCATTTTTGCCACCTGCCTTTTGCGCCAAACTGTACGATCAGGTTTAAGATCATGATAAAGATGAACAGGATGATACCGGTGGCAAATAGCGCTTGTTGATGTTCCCCCGAGGCATATCCCATTTCCATCACGATATTTCCTGTGAGCGTACGGATCGGGTCAAATAAAGTTCCGGGTATACGCGTCACGTTGCCTGTGACCATGATGACAGCCATGGTCTCCCCGATTGCTCTTGACATGCCTAGGACGACCCCTGTGATGATGCCCGAACGGGCTACAGGCAGTGATATCCATTTGATAGTCTGCCAGTAATTGGCCCCCAGCGCATAGGATCCGTCTTTATATTCTCTAGGAACTGCACGCAGCGCAGTCTCAGAAAGGTTCAGAATCGTTGGCAGGATCATGATGGCTAGAATTAGAGATCCAGCCAGAATGCTGAAACCTGTTCCGCCGAAATGATTCCGTATCAAAGGTACAATTACGGCCAGGCCATAAAAGCCGTAGACAACGGATGGAATTCCAGCTAGTAGTTCAATCGCAGGCCTTATCAGGGTTGCCGCTTTGGGTGGAGCAATTTCAGCCATAAATATAGCTCCGGCTACGCCAAAAGGAATTCCCAGAACAAGCGCTCCCAAGGTTACAAGTATGGACCCAACCACCATCGGCAGAATCCCATAGATGCCATGGGTGGGGTCCCATGTTGTTCCAAGGGCAAAGTTGAAAAATCCCGTCTTTTGCAAAACAGGCCAACCTGAAATAATGACAAACACGGTAATCAGGGCAATGATAAAGATGGCAGCGACAGCACTTAGAAGGAGTATTTTTTCGATAATAATTTCACTTTTTTTAAGGTGAATACTTTTCTGCATGGATCGGTCTCCTCCGATAATTTTCCTAGTTATACAATACCAATTAATTGTTGAGGAGACTTTGCGGAATTGTAACAATTTTGTAAATGGTTGTGATGAAATATCCAGATAAATAATAGAGATCCCTTGTATGTGATCAAGACATCTCTATTATTTATGTTCACATCCGCTACTTGCAGCAGAAAATGGAAAAAAATCTCGAGAAAGTATTTATCAAAATCTTGCGTGGTGTAAGTCAAGTTTAATCTGTATTCTTTGTTCCTTTTATGATTTTTTTATTAGCATAAAATAGAACCGTGAGCCGCGCCCCAGCGTACTCTCCACGTGTATTCTCGTGCCATGGGTCTCCAGAATATGTTTGACAATCGCCAACCCCAGCCCCGTTCCCCCTTGTTTACGATTTCTTCCTTTATCAACGCGGTAAAACCTTTCAAAAACCCGGGATAAATCTTGCTTTGGTATACCAGGACCGGAATCAATCACCTCAAATAATATTCCGTCAGCTTTTTCGGAAGCGACGATTTTGACCTTCTCCCCAACTGGGGAATATTTTATTGCGTTATCCGCCAAATTTGTCAACACCTGCTCAATCATAGTGTAATCTCCCCAGGCATAAGGAAAATTTTCCGGACAAACAACTACAAGATCAATTTGCCTGGCTTCGAGCTGGGGTCTGAATTTTACCTCCAGAGAATGTAATAAAGCGTTTACATTAATCTTTTGCCATTCGACCGGATCTGCCGCAGATTCAATCCTGGATAATTCCAGCAGGTCATTAATGAGCATCCGCAGTCTTTCTGATTCCTTCAAAATAATTCTGACAAATTCCCTCGCTGTTTCAGGATCTTCAAGCGCGCCATCGAGCAATGTTTCAGCATATCCTTTGAGTGAAGTAACAGGCGTTTTTAATTCATGGGAAACATTGGCAACAAAGTCCCTGCGCATCCTTTCCAGTTTCCGAAAATCTGTAATATCATGAAGAACCATTACTGCTCCTATACTGGTATCATCCTTGCCAAAAATCGGTGTAATATTGACTTCAATATTTTTTTCATGCGGAGACAATATCAACAAATCCTCTTTGGCGGCCTTGTGCGTTTTCAGTGCTGTATCAATCAGTGTGCTTAATTGGTAATTGCTGATAATCTCTATCTGATGCCGATTATTTACGATTTTCGGTTCGATCTCTAAAATCTTCAGGGCTGCCGGATTAATCAGATCAATCTTTCCGTCTTCTCTGAGAAAAATAACCCCACTGTCCATATTCGCTAAGACCGTTTCGAGCTTACTCTTTCCGGCCGAGACTTCATCAATCGTTTCTTTCAGCTGCCGGGCCATCTGATTTAATGCCTTCCCAAGTTTCCCAATTTCATCCTGACTGGTTGTATAGGTAGGCAGGCTGAAATCCCCGCCTGCAATTTTCTGAGCTGCAGCTGTCATTTCCTGAATGGGTTTCGTCAGCTTTTGCGACAGTTTGAACCCTAATACGCCGGCGATCATGGTAGCGATTAGGAGAGCGATAAACAGCATCATCCACAGCTTAGATAAGGCCGTTGTTATTTCGGTCAGCGGCAACGCCAGGCGAACAAAGCCTTCTATTTTCCCGCCTTTCTCAACCGGCAGCGCCAAATACATCATTTGCGTGTTAAGTGTTGAACTTTCTCTCTCCGAGATTCCGGCCCCTTCGCTGATCGCCTGTTGAATTTCAGGACGTCCCAGATGATTCTCCATAAGAGCCGGTGACTGTTCAGAATCGCCAAGAACGATACCATTTGCATCGATTACTGTAACCCTAGTACTTGTCACGTTTCCAAGATCACCGGTAATTTTTTCTATGTCAAAAGTCATATTCTGCGAATCAAACTTCTCGATCACCATTTCCCTGACCAATTTTGCCTCAACCAAAAGTTTGGCCTGTAGATTTTCAATAAAATAGTTATCGAGCACCTTGATAAGATAAACGCCGGATGCAAGCATTGAAAGCAGTGCCAGCGCAATAAAGCCAACCGTGAATTTCATTTTCAGACTTTTTAACATGAGCCTCGCTCCTTAAACCTATATCCAACCCCGCGAACCGTCTGGATATAGGATGGATTCTTTGGATCAGTCTCAATTTTTTCCCGAAGCCTGCTGATATGTACATCAACAATCCGAGTATCACCCGCAAAGTCATAGTTCCATACTTTGTCTAACAACTGGTCTCGGCTTACAACTTTTCCTCGATGTCGGATTAAATACGCCAGCAGTTCAAACTCCTTTGGCGTAAGCGGCACAATCTGATCATCTACGCTTATTTCCCGGCCGGAAAAATCAACAATTAGCCTGTCGATCAAAAAAGTCTCGCGGTCAAGTACTGCTTGATTTGTCTGTGTCCTCCGCAATAGAGCGCGTACCCGGGCCACAAGCTCTCTCGGGCTGAATGGTTTTGTCAGATAATCATCCCCGCCAAGTTCCAGACCAAGAATCTTATCTAGCTCCTCATCTCTCGCCGATAACATAATAACAGGGAGAGAACCGCCTTCTTTCCTGACAGTTTGGCAGATCTCATAGCCATCCATCCCAGGAAGCATAATATCGAGAATAAGCAGATCTGGTTTTTCTGATCGAATTTTCCCCAGTGCTTCAAGTCCATCTCCTGAAACCTGAACTTCAAATCCTTCTTTTTGAAGATTATAACTGATCAAGCGGGCAATCACTTCTTCATCTTCCACAACCAAGATTCTTTTGCTCATATCGTCCTCCTAATAAATATACCAGTTTCGCATTTAAAACATTTTATCAATAAGAATAAGCCATATTTACAGTATATTTATTTCATATTATATAGCAGTATAAAGGGTATTTCATCTTTATGAAAAGAACATGTATTAGTAAAGGCGCAAAATCCCGCAAGACAGCATGATACCAGCCAACAGGTTTTAATGGGCTATAAATTCACCTTGATTAATATATTGCGACTTTGCTTATTTAAGCCATTTTTTATAAAACAGTCCCAACGTTGCAATGAATTTTCTGAATTTGGAACCTTTTACCAAATCCTTGATAATAGTGGCTTCTAAGACAGACTAGAAAAGCATCTTTACATTATTCCACTGCCATCCTGATGTATTTTTTCTTTTAGCTGTCTGACCTTATCCTCGATGAATTTTGCTGTCTGAATAAACGTTTCATCACTTTTTCCGGTCGGATCTTCGAGCCCCCAGTCTTCCCTATATTTACATGGTATATAGGGACAATTTACATTACATCCCATGGTTATCACAATATCCATCTGCGGGATATCTGAAATCAGCTTTGAATACTGTTCTTTTTCCATATCAACGTTATATAATTGCTTGATAATCCGTATGGCATCTTGATTAATCGTAGGCTTTATTTCTGTTCCTGCAGAGTAAGCTTCAAAAACTTCCGAAGCCAGAAACTTTGATATTGCCTCCGCCATTTGAGAACGGCATGCGTTATGAACGCATATAAATGCAACTTTTGCTTTTTTCATCAGTATAATCCCCTAATTTTAATCTCATTGGCAAGCCCATTTTTTATCAAAAATATTTTTTAAGCAATATGACGATCGTATCGTGCAACACGATGAGTACGAATAGAAAAATTCTCGGGTTACACGTTTAACTGGGTCAAACAGGGTGAACTAATCATCCCTGTTTGACCAAATTATCTTCATTTATATTGAGCATCTACTGCTCTTATTGCACGGATGCAGCTGTTACGTTGAACGAATCTCGGGTTTATTTAATCAGTACGAGACCTTCCTTCTCAATGATGCTTTGTCCTTCATTCGACATGACAAAGTCAATATAGGTCTTGACCGCACCTGCAGGCGCTTCTTTGGTCAGATAGAGAAACGGCCGCTGAACTTTATACGTGTCATTCAGGATATTTTCCGCACTGGCCTTAACGCCTTCTACTGTCACTGCTTTTACCGTGTCATCAAGACTTGCCATCGAAATATAAGCAATCGCATTGGCATCACCGGTGACTGCCGCTCTAGCAGCGCCCGTGGAATTCTGAACAATAGCTTTGTCAATAATCACAGTATCTTTGCCCATGACCAGTTCTTCAAACGCTCCGCGTGTTCCGGATCCGGCTTCTCTGGTCACAACATTAATGGTCTGATCTGCTCCGCCGACTTTTTTCCAGTTCGTAATTTTGCCGCTATAAATCCCTTTAATCTGCTCAAGGTTTAAGTCTGTGACTGCATTTTGGGCATTGACGACGATAGCAATTCCGTCTTTACAGATCACTGTCTCCGTTAACCCCTTCTCCTCGCTTTTCAGTTCACGAGATGAAGAGCCAATATTTGCAGTCCCTTCCTGGGCAGCTTTGATCCCGGCTCCGGAACCGCCCCCCTGAACGTTCACTTTGATATTTGGATTCTTCGCCATGAATGCTTCAGCTAAGGCCTCAGAAATTGGCTGAACCGATGTGGATCCTGCAATGGTGATCTCCGCGGACTCAGTTTGTGCTTGCTGTCCGTTGGACTGGGAAGAACTTTCATTGCTTCCACAACCGCTAAAGGCTAAAGCCAGAACACCAATCAAAACAATGGCTAACCGTTTTTTCATTTTAATATCTCCCTCTCATTTGAATGTTAAAAATTTTTCTATATAAACAATAACAATTTATTATTGCGTAGACTTTGCGTAATTGTAACGATTGTGTAAATTTTACAAAAAAAATGCCTCCGGTTATTCTGAGGCATCTTGTTATGTTTTATTTAATTCTCACATTCTTTCTCGTTTTTTTGGGGATTGTCTCTACTGCCTGTCTGCCAGAAAAATTCTAGGTTTTTCTTAAGAGACTTGCTGTCTTTAATGTTTCTGCGCCGCATCCAGTGTTTTGGAAACAGCTTGACATATTTCTTTTGGCTGTACCGCTCGTCAATGAGCAATACGGCACCAACATCGCTTTCGCTGCGGATCACCCTGCCGGCAGCCTGCATCACCTTGTTCATCCCTGGATACATATACGCATATTCATAGCCGAGACCGTTTTTGCTATTAAAGTAATCCCGAATGATATTTTGCTGAACACTTAGCTGGGGCAGTCCCACGCTTACAATCGCCGTACCTATCAGTCTGCTCCCCTTTAGATCAATACCTTCGGAAAATATTCCGCCGAGTACGCAAAAAGCGACATAGGCTTTCTCAGGATTCTCTTTGAAACTTAGCAGGAAGCGTTCCCGCTCTTCTTCCGACATGGAAGCTTCCTGGGCCACAGCGGGGATATCGGGGTAGACCAAGACAAACTTGGCAAAAACATCGTTCATATATTTATATGATGGAAAATAGACAATATAATTTCCCGTTTTCTGAGCGACAAAAGAACCAATCATCCGGGTAATCTGGTGAACGCTTTGTTCTCTTTCTTTATACTTGGTCGAAATAGAGTCAGCCGTTAGCACACAAAGTTTCCGATGATCAAACGGGGAATCGAGAGAGAGAATATGGTCTTCTTCAGATCCGCCAAGTACCTCCCGAAAATATTCCAGCGGGGAAAGCGTCGCTGAAAACATCACCGCCGAACTGCCTCTCTTCAACGCCTCACCCAGTAGAAACGATGGGTCAAGACAAAATAGCTTCACGGTTACCTCATCCCGCTTAGTTTCTACAAAAGTAACGTATCTTTCATCGTAAAATTCAGCGATTGTTGTAAAACCAAGCACATCAAAATAAAGTTGGATAAAAGCACTATCCTCGCTTAAATTTCTGTTTTCCTTAAGCATCAATTCACAGGTTCCGGCGTATTGCTGAAGAAGGCCCTGGAAATCCGCGGGCATTCCTGTCGTAATCAGATAGCCCTGCTCCCCACATTGATGACGCAAGTCAATCATCTTTTTATTGATGCGGTTCAGGGTTTTATCCAGCGCTTTATTTCTGCCCTTATACGCTTTTTTTATCTGGCAAAAAGCAGTTTTATCAAGCTTTTCTGAGAACATTTCCCGCGCTCTGTCCACAAGGTTGTGAGCTTCATCGATCAGAAACACATAATCGCCGCTGTTGTCTGCAAAAAAGCGTCTGAGGTGTGCTCTCGGATCAAAAACATAGTTGTAGTCACAAATGACGCAGTCCGCCAAAAGCGAAAGATCCAGGGAAAGTTCAAACGGACAGACTGTATGCTTCTGAGCATATTTCTCAATTACACTTCTGGATAAATCATCAGATTCTTTGACCGCATCTAAAATAGCAGCATTAATTCGGTCGTAATGTCCTTTGGCATACTTACAATACTCGGGATGACAGACCGACTTTTCACAAAAACAGATTTTTTCTTTGGCGGTCAGTGTCAGCGTCTTCATTTTTAGGCCGCCTTGACGCATTTTCTCAAAAGCTTCCTCCGCAACTTGACGCGTTATCGTTTTGGCAGTAAGGTAGAATATTTTTGTCGTTTTGGCTTCTCCCATCGCTTTGATGGCTGGAAACAGCACCGAAATGGTTTTTCCGGTTCCTGTCGGGGCCTGCACAAACAGCTTTTTTCGGCCGGCTATGACCCTGTAGGCGTGTACGGCTAGCTCCCGCTGCCCTTTGCGGTAGCCCGGAAAAGGAAACTGAAGTGTCTTGATCGAAAGGTTCCGGATCTCTGCCCATTCGATAGAAAAGCTTGCCCAGACCGAATACTGTTGAATAAGGCAACCGACAAATTCTGTCAGTTTACTGGTTGAAAAGAAATTGAGCCATTGTTTGGTTTCATTGGTCTCCAGATTGAAATATGTCAATTGGACTGCTGCCTCCGGCAGACCGTTCTGGACAGCATAAATGTACGCATAGCATTTGGCCTGCGCCCAGTGAGCACTGCTGAAATCTTTGTCGATAGAATCCAAGGGCAGCACCGTAGTTTTTATCTCTTCAATAACCGTCCGGTCTTCGCAGCTGAAAATGCCGTCAGCGCGGCCCTCCAGGGTATAATCAATACCATTGTAACAATACCCTTCAGAAAGCGGAACTTCGCTTCGATAGTCCTCATAGATTTCACGATTTCGCTTCTGCAGGACCCGGTGCGCTTTGGACCCTTCCGCCATCCTGTCCCGGGAAGCATACCTACTGTCAATGTCGCCGCAGCGCATTATTAATTCAACCAGCTGTCTAATTGGAAGCTTAATCATGGTTCTATTCATACTTAAAGACGGCAAACTTAATTTTGATTCCCTGGTCTGTAAATTTTGCTTCGTATTCGGTCATGATATTTTCTTCAAAACCACTTTGATGCAAATCGTACGTCCGGTATAATTCCTGAAAACCTGTCTCCTGAAAATACTGTAGGCTATCTTCAAAAAGCGGTTCGTCGTCCGTTTTGAACCAAACCTCCGATCCTTTCTTTAAAAAGATCTGGTACTTCCTTAGAAAGTTAGGATGCGTCAGTCTGCGTTTATGATGTCGCTTGCTGGGCCATGGATTGCAAAAATTAATGTAGATTTTGTCAATTTCATCGTGTCCAAAAATACTGTCGGTGTCTTCAATGCGCATCGAAACCAACCTGACGTTATGCAGCCTGCTTTGATTAAGTTTTCTCAACACGCAGACCAGCACTTCCGGGTAGGAATCAATCGCAATATAATTGATATATTTAGTTTTGCCTGCAAGTGATGTGATAAAATTCCCCCGTCCACAGCCCAATTCCAAATGAACCGGACCGTTATTCTTAAATACTTCATCCCACTTCCCTTTGCGTTCCGCAGGGGCCAAAATGGTTTTGGAGTCTTTCTCCAGTTCGGGCTTTGCGCTCCGTTTTCTCCTTAGCCGCAATTGTACACTGTCTCCTTCCAATGCAATCAGATCCGTTTTTTTAACAGCTCAATTATACCGCAAAAATTCAAGTTCGTATCATAAACACATGCAGAAACTAATCATCGTATCCTAAAACTTATCATAGCGTAGCAAGAAACCCCTTGCTGACAAGAGGTTTCAAAAGAATAACGACACTCTAAAAATTTATTCCTGGAAGAACCAGCTATAGCAAATCAAGAAGGGTTTACCGTTCCTGCATCACCCTATAATCCTTATCCATAAGGGGACTTTCATAGGCCGGTCTGATAATCTTGTCTGCATTGACCAGTTCTTCTAAACGGTGGGCACTCCACCCGACGATTCTGGCCATTGCAAACAGCGGCGTATACAGTTCCAGCGGGATATCCAGCATGCTATAAACAAAGCCGCTATAAAAATCCACATTGGCACTGACACCTTTATAGATTTTCCGTTCCTCAGCGATGACCCGAGGAGCGAGTCTCTCAATCATCGCATATAATTCAAAATCACTTCTTCGGCCTCTGTCATCTGCCAGCTTCTCAACAAAGCCTTTGAAGATCTGTGCCCTTGGGTCGGAAATGGAATAGACAGCGTGTCCCATCCCATAGATAAGACCTCTCCGGTCAAACGCTTCCTTGTTTAAAATCTTCGTTAAGTAGCTTTTGATCTCTTCTTCATCCCTAAGGTTGGCAACGTGGGATTTGATATCAGCTACCATCTCAACAACTTTGATATTTGCTCCGCCATGTTTTGGCCCTTTCAGAGAGGATAAGGCCGCCGCAATAACGGAATACGTATCCGAACCGGAAGAAGAAACGACCCTGGTCGTAAACGTGGAATTATTTCCCCCGCCGTGTTCCATATGCAGCACAAGCGCGATATCAAGCACCTTGGCCTCAAGTTCTGTAAATTGTTTATCCGGTCTTAACATTTTTAGAATATTTTGAGCTGTGGAGAGCTGGTCATCCGGTCTGTGGATATAGAAGCTTTCGTTGCATTCATAATGATTGTAGGCATGATACCCGTACACGCACAGCATCGGAAAAATGCTGATCAACATCAGACATTGCCGTAAAACATTATCTAAAGACACATCGTCTATGGTCTCATCATAGGATGCCAGGGTAAGAACACTCTTCGTCAGAGAATTCATGATGTCTCTGCTCGGTGCTTTCATAATGACATCACGCACAAAATTTTTAGGCAGATTTCTGCTTTCCACTAAAATGTCTTTGAAGTGGGCCAATTGTTCCTCATTAGGCAGTGATCCGAACAGAAGCAGATACGTTGTTTCTTCAAAGCCATATTGCTGATTATATGCAAACCCTTTGACCAAATCGGTGATATTGTATCCCCGGTAAAGAAGTTTTCCGTCACAGGGAATCCGCTTTCCATCAATTTCGTCATGAGACTTGATTAAAGAGATATTGGTTAACCCGGCAAGCACCCCTTCCCCGTTCTTATCTCTTAAGCCGCGTTTTACGCCATACGCATTATAGAGGCTTGGATCAATCCAGCTGTTTTCCTGACAGATCTTGCTGTACTTATGTGTAAAAGAATCAATTGTTTCCTTTTTATTGCTCGTCATTTTCTCCTCCGATTCTTAGTTAATCCTGTCTCATCACCTTATTTGCTTTATTATCCTTAAAATAGGATGTGGCCGTTTTTTCAAACAACTTTATTATACTATCCGGGTTGTTTGTTGTAAATATCATTTATATTACCCTAACAAGAAGACTAACAAAGAGAACCCCCTCTCTTCATCGGCCTTACATCATCTTTGATTCACACGGATAACGATTATTTTAAACCCAGGACCTGGTTTATGATATTGATTACCTTGTCTTCTTCAAAGGGTTTAATAATGTAATTCTTGGCGCCCAATTTAATTGCCTCGAAGACCCTGTCTTTTTGGTTAATTGCGCTTATCATAACCACCCTAGCATCAGGATACCTACCGAGCAGTTTACCAAGCGCCTCGATACCGTCTGATAGAGGCATCGTAATATCCATGGTCACAATATCCGGATGCAAATTCCCATATTCAGCCAGGGCCTGCATGCCATTGAGCGCTTCGCCTATGACTTCATGCCCGCCTCTCCCCATGATGGCAGCTAAATTTCTCCTCATAATTGCAGAGTCATCAACGATTAATACCTTAGCCATTTTCCCTCCTCGATTGTAACTAGTACAACGTTCCTGAAATAAATACTCAAATAGACGATTGCGTTAAACTCCCGGGTTTGCCCCCAGACTCATTGCGGGTAATCAAGCTTGTATGAATAATTTGAGCAGGGAATTTGAGAACATTGTACTAGATAGCGCCGCCTTCCATAGGCAGCAGAAAATTGAATTCTGTTCCAGTGTCAGGGTTTGTCACAATATCCAAATGACCGCCTATTTTTTCAAGTTCTTGTTTAACAATCGCCATGCCGATGCCGCGTCCCGAAATCATTGATGCACTCTCTTTGCTGGAAAGCCCGTCTTCAAAAATAAGCGGGATTATATCTTTATCTTCTAGCTCTGCCAGTTGTTCTGCGGTAACTGTCCCAAGCTCGAGTGCCTTTTGTTTGATTCCTTCCAGGTCTAAGCCTTTGCCGTCATCAGCAATTTTTAATAAAATTTGATCTTGGACTAATTTCATTTCGCAGACAATGCGGCCCTTTTCTTCTTTTCCGGCTTTGATTCTTTCTTCCCTATTTTCGATGCCATGATCTACGCAGTTCGTAAAAATATGAATCAGCGATTTGGTAAAAGCCTGGTACCTTTTTGTATCTACAGGGAACTCCCCACCTTTTAGTTCAAGGGGATACAACAATTTCTCCAAGCCCTGGGCTAAGCCTTCTACTGTATTCGGGTAAGCAGCTAAAAGCTCTTTGAACGAGCGGTAATGCAACTGCCTGATTTTGGTGATCAAAACATCGGCCTCCTGCGATGGAATAAGCGTCGCTATTTGCTCTTCCAATTCAACCAGTTTTGCTTCCGGAATCTCAATGGTTTTATCTGTGGCAACGAAATTCTCCCCTAAGGTTGACTGCAGAATACGCAAACCTTCATTCAGAACACGTTCAAGCTTCAAATTTTGCAGGAGCATGCCTAAATCAGCACTGGTTGCTGAATCCCTTTGTTCAAAAGATTTAATCTCTTCTTCAAGATGGTGAAGAGAACGAACCATATGTATCATCTCAAACTGGCCAAATTCCCCTTTAAAGGTATGAATCCTTCGTTTGACATCGGCAATTACCTGCTGAAGCGGTTCTTTGCAAATAAGCAGCTGTGGCACGGTGACCTGGCAAAAACGCTGGTAATCTGAAATAAGCTCCAAAAGGTCATTACGGCTGATAACAGCCTTTACAATCATTTTAAGTGTTTTGCGTTCATTTTCCATTTGTTCCTGCAAAGCGCGTTTTTCCGTAGCATCCGTTAAGATGACCATTAAAGCTTGTGTTTCTTCCTGATACTTAGCCGCGATAAACTTATATTCAATTTTTATATAGTCGTTATTCAGGAATATTGCATCCGGCAGAAAAGAAAGGAATACCTCCCTGCGTACCGGGTCATTCTCCTGAAAACATTCCCGAAGAACTTTGCTCATAAAGTCTCTTTGTTCCTGATCCTCCGGATAAATTAAGTCCGGAAAGTTACGCTTAGCTAAGTCAGAACCCAATAGCCTCTGGCATTCGACACTATATTCAGGTTCAATACACAGGTCTGACCCAAAAGATAGGAAGCCCTGCCCGGCATTATTGAGTAAATCTTTCACAGACTGCATAGTGCGCTTAAGATTTTTTTCGACGATGCGGCGTCTTCGTATTTCTTCACTGAGCGTGAAGTAAATAAGCAAGCCAAAGAGAATGACCATGGCTGCTGCATAAAGAATGATCTGTCCGACGCGTTTGGCCAGTTCCTGATAAATATATTGGATATCTACATCTGTTCCGACTGCGCCTATGACCTGACCCTCGGCATTAACCAATGGCGCATAGCCGGTAATCAAAGTACCCCAAAGCGTTGAAGTCTGAGCTCGCGTGTGAAAAGCTTTGGTATTCGTATGTGCTGCCGGTGTAGACAGTTCATCAGTCTCACCTAAAGAATCCCCCTCCGAATCGAAAATGTATTCAATTTGGCTGGGTGATATTTGATGCTCGACATAAACATACTTCACTCCGGTTTCAGCTTGAATACGCTTAAAATATGCCTGCATCTCTCTAAAATAATCATTAGGCTCCTTCCCCGCAAGCAACTTTTCATATTCAGCAATATTAATACTGTCAGCGACAACCCGAGAAATGGTCATCGCGTTGATGCCGATATCATCAAGGGTCTTATTATACCAAGACCTGATCAAGAGAATTTGTGTTAATAGCAGCAGAGCAAGAATAAGAGCGTTAACTGTTCTTACCGTTTTTTCCCAATTATTTTGCAAACAATATCCCTACTTATATAGATTTATTTATGGGAAAATTCTACATAAATCTACAAAATACCTTTTTCATTCTGTTGAAAAAAGTAGACTTAAAGTGTCTACTTTTTCGCAACAGTTCGTATTTCAGACCCAAGTATCATGTTCTGTTTGCTGGTTCCGTACAGTATGTTATGCTTAGAGCTGATTGCTGCAGTTTAAAACATTTGCAATCTTATGCTTAACCATATTTTTGATGGCTTCTCTGGCTGGTTTGAGATACTGGCGGGGGTCAAAATCAGCAGGGCTGTTTGCCAAATACTCACGGATTGAAGCTGTCATGGCAAGGCGCAGATCGGTATCAATATTGATTTTGCATACGCCCATGGTCCCAGCCTTGCGAAGCATATCTTCGGGGACACCCTGCGCTCCCTTGATATCTCCTCCGTATTCGTTGCATTTTGCTACAAATTCCGGCAGTACCGTGGACGCACCGTGTAAGACCAATGGGAAGCCAGGAAGTAGTGAGGCTATCTTTTCAAGACGCTCGAAATCAAGCATGGCTTCTCCCTTGAACTTATACGCTCCGTGACTAGTGCCAATCGCAACAGCCAGGGAATCACAACCAGTTTCATGGACAAATTCGGCAGCCTGCTCCGGATCCGTATAGCTGCTGTCCTTCACACTTACGTTTACCGCATCTTCGATGCCTGCGAGTCTGCCTAATTCGGCTTCCACCACAACGCCTTTCGCATGGGCGTACTCTACAACCTTTTTGGTAACAGCAATATTTTCGGCAAAAGGCAGCTTGGAACCATCGATCATTACCGAAGTAAAGCCGCCGTCAACACAGGCCTTACAAATCTCAAAGTCTTCCCCGTGGTCCAAATGCAGGCAGATCGGCAAACCCGTATCCTCCACTGCGGCCTCTACCAGCTTCATTAAGTAAATATGTTTGGCATATTTCCGGGCACCCGCGGAAACCTGTAAAATTAAAGGTGCTTTTTCTTCCTTCGCAGCATCAACAATTCCCTGAATAATTTCCATATTGTTAACGTTAAATGCTCCGACAGCACATTTTCCATAGACTTTTTTAAACATTTGAGCAGAAGTTACCAGTGGCATATTAATTCCCTCCAGATATTTTTTTATATGTATGCTTTTGCATAGTATTGCCCAGTTGAAAAATTATTTTTGCCATTTTAGTGACGGCTTAAGTTTATATTAATTGCCTGTAAACTTCAATAGTCCTTCTAAACTTACTTATTCATTCGACACCATTTACCTACATTTTTGTTATATACAGATATTCCCTTTTGACTTCTCTTGACACTGTTTTGTTTTATCAATTATAGTATGTCTGGAATGTAGATGTTATGTTATGTTCTGTTCTGTTTTCTTTGCTCTGTTCAGTCAGACAGCCATATGGAGCGCGCTCAAGGAGGAACCTATAAATATCATGAAGAAACACGATATTGTCCTAATTGGTATCATAATCATACTCGTGCTCATCGGTTTAGGCAGTATAAAATTCCATCAATCCCAAAATGGGAAAGACCTCAGGTTTGCCGAGATCACACAGAATAACGTGCTTATCGAACGTATTGATTTAAATGCAGTCGAGGAACCGCGGGAAATTACCCTTCCAGGCAAGTACCACGAGATTGTTCTGGTGGAAAAAGGCCGCATCAGATTTAAAGAAACCAATTGTCCCGACCAGATTTGTGTCCGGACAGGCTGGCTGGAAAACCCAGGGGACTATGCTGTTTGTCTGCCCAATAAAGCCATTGTCAATATTACCGAGATTGAGAACTGAATTTGTGTTCATCTACTGGAATAAATGTTGCAACGAAATAAGACGCATGTTGATTATTTCGCTATGATAATAACACCCCCAGCCAAAGGTCTGAGGGTGTATGATTTGAATAGGAACTTTTACTTGAAATAATTGATGCCGCCCTGAAAAATGGGCTGGTATTTATTGCCGGGGACGTTTACAGCAACACCGGTTCCGGTCCGTTCTGAATGCGCCATTTTGCCCAATATCCTTCCGTCGGGGCTGGTAATCCCTTCGATAGCTTCAAAGGAACCGTTCGGATTATCCTCGACATCGTTGCTTGGCATTCCATTCAGATCGACATATTGGGTAGCGATCTGCCCGTTCTGAATCAGCTTGCTGATGACTTCCTGACTCGCGACAAATCTTCCTTCGCCGTGCGAAACTGCAATCGTGTGAATCTCTCCCAATTCAACACCGCTAAACCAAGGGGAAAGTGTGGAAACAACCTTGGTCCGGGCCATGCAGGAAATGTGGCGTCCGATCCTGTTATAGGTCAACGTAGGGTCTTCTGCGTTTATTTCTTTAATTTCCCCGTAGGGGACAAGTCCCAGCTTGATCAAAGCCTGGAATCCGTTGCATATTCCGAGCATCAGGCCGTCCCGCTGTTTCAGAAGGTTCATGACGGCATCTTTGATGCGCGGGTTATTAAACAAGGTGGCAATAAATTTTCCCGATCCATCCGGTTCGTCTCCGGCGCTAAAACCGCCCGGGAGCATGATAATCTGGGAGTTATTGATTTTTTTGACCATTTCTTTGATCGAGCCTTCAATATCTGCGGCACTGAGATTTCGAATAACCATGGTTTCGACCAGACCACCGGCTTTCGTGAAAGCTTTGGCAGAATCATATTCACAGTTTGTCCCCGGAAAAACAGGGATAAATACCCGTGGTTTTGCTGCTTTAATCGCCGGTCTGAAAGCACTACGCTTGTCAAAGCTGACTGCCCGAGGTTTTTCGGTATTTTCGGCATTCTCAGCCTTGCTTGGAAAGATTTTTTCCAACGGGATTTCCCATTGGCCCAGCACATCCGTCAGCAGCAACTCAACTCCGTTGACAGCGATTGCTGGTTTCTCCTGCGTACAGCCGAGTAATTCGTATCCGACATCGCCAAACAAAACAGGCAGATCAGTCTTCTCATCCAGTTCCAGTAGTATCGAACCATAATCCGTCCGGAACAGGTCTGAAGACTCTATTTGTCTACTGAAACGAAAACCAATCATATTGCCGAAAGCCATCTCGCTGACAGCGCCGGCAATCCCACCCATTCTGACCGAACGTGAAGAGCGCACCCAGCCTGACTGAATCAAGTTCAAGACCTTTACAAAGTTTTTCACCGCCATAGCAAAGTCAGGGATTTCCTGTTCGTCCCGGATCAGTTTCAGCAGGACCACATTGCTTCCGGCCTGTTTGAATTCCTGGGATACGACTTTGCGGGCATCTGCCGTACAAACGGCAAATGCGACCAGGGTAGGCGGGACATTCAACTCCATAAAGCTGCCCGACATACTGTCTTTTCCGCCTATAGCGGGAATACCTAGCTGCTTTTGAGCATAATAAGCGCCCAATAAAGCACTGAAAGGCTGCCCCCACTTGCTGGCGTCATTTAGTTTGCCGAAATACTCCTGCAAGGTAAGGCGTATCTTACGGTAATCTCCACCTAACGCCACTGCTTTTGTAACGGCATCCAGCACCGCATATAAAGCCCCGTGAAACGGGCTCCATTTGGCCAGTTGCGGGTTATAGCCATACGTCATGATCGTAGCTGTCGTCGTATCACCTTCAAGTACCGGCAGTTTGGCGACCATACCTTCAGCCGGGGTCAGCTGGTATTTTCCGCCTAACGGCATAAGTACCGATGCCGCACCGATCGTACTGTCAAATCTCTCGATCAGTCCTTTTTTACTGCAGACATTCAAATCGCCTAAATTAGCATTCCAGGCTTTTCGCAGATCCAGCAGCTCCCGCGCCACTGAGTTGGGGATAGCGTTAAAGTAATTTTGCGTTTCCAGCGGCGCCGTCACTTCAACCTTCGTCTTTTGTTTGACCCCATTGGTATTCAGAAAGTCACGGCTGAGATCTAGGATTTTCTTGCCCCGCCAAGACATTTTAAGTCGCTGATCGCCGGTTACCAGGGCAATAACGGTTGCTTCAAGATTTTCTTCGGCGGCCAGGCTTTTGAATTTGTCCCAATCCTCAGCTGCCAGTACGACAGCCATGCGCTCCTGGGATTCGGAAATCGCCAGTTCTGTCCCATTCAGGCTTTCGTATTTTTTTGGCACGGCATCCAGACAGATATCAAGGCCGTCAGTCAGTTCCCCCACGGCAACAGAGACACCGCCGGCGCCAAAATCGTTGCATTTTTTAATAAGCGTACTGACTTCCGAGTTGCGGAACAGCCGCTGAATCTTTCTTTCATTCGGCGGATTGCCCTTCTGAACTTCGGCACCACAGCTGGTCAGCGATTCCAGCGTATGTTCTTTGGAAGAACCCGTCGCTCCGCCGCAGCCGTCCCGGCCTGTCCTGCCGCCAACCAGAACAATCACGTCACCTTCTTCAGGAGGTTTGCGGATGACATTTTTTCTGGGGGCAGCACCGATGACCGCACCGATCTCCATTCTTTTAGCGATAAAGCCTTCGTCATAGACTTCGGCAACCTGACCTGTCGACAGTCCAATTTGATTGCCGTAAGAACTATATCCGGCTGCAGCAACGGTGGTAATCTTTCTTTGCGGCAGTTTACCGGGCAAGGTATCTTCGACCTTTGCCCGTGGATCGCCGCTGCCGGTGACCCGCATCGCCTGATAGACATAGGTCCGGCCTGACAGCGGGTCTCGGATCGCACCACCCAGACAGGTGGCGGCACCGCCAAACGGTTCGATTTCTGTCGGGTGATTATGCGTCTCGTTTTTAAACATCACCAGCCATTCTTCTTCCTGGCCGTTTACTTCTGCATTCACAACAATACTGCAGGCATTGATTTCATCAGATTCATCCAGATCATCAAGCAGTCCTGCCATTTTAAGCTCTTTCATCCCCATCGTAGCAATATCCATCAGGCAGATATCCTTACTGGGCAGCTTGTCCTGATATACCTTAGCCCGGGAAGCCTTATAGCAATTGAAAGCTGTTTGGATAGGCCCGGAAAAATGTCCTTCCCGGATATCGACTTCTTCAATTTCAGTCTGGAACGTCGTATGCCGGCAGTGATCGGACCAGTAAGTGTCAATCGTTTTTATTTCGGTCATGGTCGGATTTCTTCTTTCCGTATCCCGGAAATAGGACTGACAGAATAGCAAGTCTTCGACGCTCATGGCGAGATTCATGCGCTGCTGCATCACAATAATTTCTTCCGGTGTTTTAGTAATAAATCCTTCCATCATTTCAACGTCTTCCGGTTCTGCCGCTTCAAATTCCAGACTCTGCGGTTTTGCCAGCGAAGCTTCCCGGGATTCGACCGGGTTGATACAGTATTGTTTGATTCTTGCAAAGTCCTGATCAGATAGTTTTCCTTCCAGGATAATCACTTTGGCTGAAGCAACCAACGGACGCTCTTTCTGGGTCAGCATCTGGATACATTGAGCAGCCGAATCCGCCCGTTGATCATACTGGCCCGGCAAATACTCCATCGCAAAAACCCTGTCCCCTGACGAGATATCCAGCGTTTCGTCGTAAAGGATATCCAAGGGGAGTTCAGCAAAAATAATCGTACGAGATTTCTTATATTCTTCATCGGTAATCCCGGAAATATCATAGCGGTTGATCGTTCTGACCCCCTGCAATCCTGCAATGCTTAGATTATCCCGAAGATCTGCAAAAAGTCCCTGGGCTTCGATATTGAACCCCTGTTTCTTCTCAACATACAATCTTTTTACAGCTTGTAACAAAATATAGTACCTCCATTTCTGGTGTGCAAAATTATTCTAACTTCTGTCTTGTATATTTTACGCTCATGCAGCCCATATCACAATACCTGTTTTATTGGTAAGCCCACAACTGTGTCAATTTAATCCCGTTACAAGGCCCGATCATAATTTTTTTGGCATTTCATTTCTTCCAAATAGTACCATAACGGAGTTGTGTCTCATATAGTGTATAGGACACCAGAGAATAATCGTTATAGCTGTCTACGAGTTAATGACTCTAAATAAAATAAAAACAATGAATTTATAAAGTTCTTATGATCTATATTCTCTGGTGTTTATTCTTTATAAGGAAAGGGGGCATATAAAAATGGCCTATGATGGAGCAGTTGGGGGCGTAGCAGGAGGTCTTGGCGGTTGTGGTTGTGGAATTGCAATTGTTGTTGTAATTATTCTTCTGTTAATCGCTTTAGGTATTGTATTCTAATTTGAATCAATTTTAAAAGGAGGGAAATATTATGTTTGGATACGCTGGTGGATGTTGCTGCAGACCTATGGCCCCTGTAGCTCCAGTAGCGCCTGTTTATGGAGTTGGAGTCGGTATCATCGCGATTGCAATATTGATTTTAATTGCGTTAGGAGTAATCTTCTAAATCATATAAAATATTATCAATAAAAAAGAAGGGTGGTTTTCTTACTACCCTTCTTTTCTTTAGTTATATGAGAATATCGCATCAAAAACCCCTTACAACACTTTCAAGCTTCTTATTTATAATAAAAATTTTTATCAGGAAGTTTTCCTCCTATTGAATCCGGCGTATTACCTTGGAGTATCTTTAAATATTTCTCCACCGCCGGTTTAGCATCAGTGGCTTTCATATAAAGCATGTTGCATCTGGGAATGAGCTCCTCAGCAACTACGGGAGATATTCCAATATCATGATTAGCGACCAGTCTCGCAGCCTCTGCTGGTTTTTTATTTACCCAATTTATTGAATCAGCATAATCCTGTAAAAACAAGCCAAATTCTTCAGGATCCCGAGCTGCTACCTCCTGCTTAACCACTAAACAAGTATGAGCAAGCGGCGTCTCCTCCCCATTTATTCGATTCCATTCCTTTTGAATATCCAGAGCAATCTTTATATTGCTATTCGTACCTATTAACTCTGATACCCACGGTTCTGTCATTACAATGATTTTGTTGGTATTCGCAATATCGGCTTGTACCTGGCCCGACTCAATAAATTTAAGGGATATATCCTTATCCGGATCGACTCCGTTTTGAACCAGCATGTATTTAAACACTGCAAGCAGAGCTTTACTTGGAACGGCAAAATGTACCTCTTTACCCTTTAAATCAGTCCAGCTGTTAATGACAACCCCATTGGTAAGTACATACATAGCTCCTTTGGTATTAATCGCCGCCAGTTGATATTGGCCCTCATTATTATAGAGCTTGGCCGCCATTTCGGTCGGAATTACCGCTGTTTCTATTTCCCCGGCTTGCAGTTTAGCATATAGTGTATCCTGGCTTTGTTCAATTACATATTTTACCGTGTCGCCAAGTCTAGGATTAGGTTTAAGACTAGGCTCCATCATCTTGATCATCCCTAATGCGGTCGTTCCTCTTAATACATTAACCTTAAAAGTTGTAGCGGCCGCCTCCTCATAAGATTTTTCCCAAGATTTGCATCCACCCAACGACAAAATCAAAATACCTACAACAAATCCTATTAAGATTATTCTTCTCATTTCCATTCCTTCTTTCCAGTACTCGAAATTAAGACTTTCCTTAAACTGGTTTTTTCGCAAGCAGAAACTAAACAATCTTTGAGTTTATTCATAGTTATTATTCCTGATATATAAGCAATGATACCTTCAATTAAAACATGCAGTTATTCCACCCTTAATCATTGAGGCTTAATAATCCATTTGTTTATAAGAATATATGATATAACTAACGGCTATGGTTAGTACTATCTTAATTCTACACTATACTGCTAATAATAAAGTTATTACACAAACTGTGCCAAATTTCCTTTAGAGATAAGGTCATTAAAAATTAAAAATTTTACATAACTAATCTGCTCCTGAGAAAGAATACAAAAAGAAATATTTACTTGGAGGGTTGAACATGTCAAACTTATCTGTAAAAGAACTGGGTTACATCAAGGATTTTCTCTCTTGGGAACTCCTGATGACTAAAAAATGCAGCGACTATGCCAATCAAGAGGTAGATCCCAATTTTAAAGGAGTTTTTCATAGTGCAGGCCAAATCCATCAACAAAATTACTCCAATCTTCTTTCTTATCTCCAACAACAGTCATCACAAGGGGGAATGGTACAATGATTGATAATACTTCTATGGTTACAAGTCAATTTGGCGTTCAGAAAATCGGAAAGGATAAATCCCCTGTTCTGCCTAAAGAAAAGGACCCCAGCTTCAACCTTCGTGACAGAATGAATGATGTTTTGACAAGCGAGAAGTATATTATCGAAGGTTATACTACCGGGTCCAAAGAGATCCTTTGCGAAAAACTTTATACAATTCTAAATGGTAACCTCAATAGTGCTAAACAGGCTCAAAGATATTTCTTTGAACAACTTTTCAATTTAGGAGAATACCAGGCTGATACAGCAACCCAGCAGCAAATTGATGATGCCTTGGATATGTTCACTAAATATAAGGTTCAGCTTCCTTATCCACACAATTGATTTCCAATGGAAGGCGTCCTTCTGCCGCTTTTTCTTTGTGCCATCTTATTCCCTCCCCATACTGGTCTAGCCGGGATTCCGCTCTTGCCTAAAAAACTCCCGCACTCACCGCTAGGAAACATTCCAAACATAAGGGATGAATATTGCAAAAATGAACACCTTTAAAATAAAGGGAATTTATATAGTTTTTCTTCTTTCATAAAGTGTATCTAAATACTGGGCAAACTCCGGACCAATCTCAGAAGATTCAAGTGCATACTCTATAGTCGCGATTAAAAAGCCAAGCTTATCTCCGGCATCGTAGCGAATACCGTTTAACTTGCAAGCATAAATTGTTTCAATCTTACTTTGCATCTTTAGAGCATCAGTTAGTTGAAACTCCCCACCTGCTCCTTTGGGAATCTTTTCAAGAAAGGAAAATATAGAAGAATTTAAGATATATCTGCCCATGATTGCAAGTCTGGAAGGAGCATCTTTCAGTAAAGGCTTTTCAAACAGATCTCTAACGCAGTAGATATCACGGTCGTTATCAAGAGGGTCGATAATTCCATATTTACTGACATCCCTTTCAGAAACTTCCTTAATTCCTATTACGTTAGAGCATGTTTCTTCTGCAACCTCCATAAGCTGTTTTATCGCAGGAATGTCGGATTTGATAATATCATCTCCCAAAAGGACAGCAAACGGATTCTGGCCGATAAATGACTTTGCGCAGTAAATAGCATGTCCTAAACCAAGAGGTTCATTCTGCCTTATATAACAAATATTAGCCATTCTTGAAAGCTGTATTAGTTTTTCAAGTTGTTTATAATCACCTTTCTTAGCCAAGTGAGCTTCAAGTTCAGGGGAACGATCATAATAATCGACAATTGACCATTTACCCCTGCCCGTAATTATAACAATGTCTTCTATACCTGAATGGATTGCTTCTTCGATGATATATTGAATTATGGGTTTATTGCAGATTGGAAACATTTCTTTAGGTAAAGCTTTGGTAACAGGTAAAAACCTTGTTCCTAATCCTGCAGCGGGTATAACAGCTTTTGTAACTCTCATTTTTCGGCCCTCCTAAAACTTCTTTATACAAAGTGTTAAATCTGAAGCGGCATATTTTACCTTTTGAGAAAGGTGACGCCTAGCAGCTCTTTCAGGTATTTTCCAATAAATTTGGTAACAGGCTGCTGCATTTGTAAACTTCCGGAATGCTCCATTTTTTACTTGCTAAACCTAATCAATCGGATTATTATTAGGTCTCGAATGATTCTCCATAAGGATGGACCTGTGGAGCTAATCCCGTTGTTTTTTACTCTGACAGGGTAAATCCTGATACGGGTAATGTTGGCGACAGATGGGCAGGTTGCTATAATTTGATAAATTATGCCAATTTGGTCATGGTTTTTCGGGGAGTCGTTATCACTGATAGTTAACCCTTTACCTTTTACCTGATCTGAATCTACAAAATCGATCTCTTTCTTCGTATCCGTTTCGAAGTTCAATTCCTGTTTCCATGATTCTGAGACTTCGTGCGCCACACGTTCCCAACTGAAACGTTCTTCAGCTAATCGCCTGCCTGTTTGCCCCATTTTACATCTGAGTTTCGGATCAGTTAGGAGGATTTTAAGTTTTTCTGCAAATTCAAGAGAATCCTCAGGTTGATCGACAAGTAAACCATTTTGATCAATCACAACTTCCGGATTACCGCCCCGTGCGGTCGTTAAAAATGGTAAGCCGGCAGCCATGGCTTCATAATGGACCCGGGCAAGCGGTTCCTGCCACTGAGATGGGCAGACAAAGATATCACTAGCCCAAAACCACTCGTGAATAACATCAGAGGATACATACCCTGTTGTTACGACAGGAAACTTAGCTTTCTCCGCTAAGGCGCGAACATAGGCCACATAATCGGTAACAGAGTCGACACTATACCATGTTCCGCCTACGATTACCAAGGCGATATTGGAATCCTTTATTGAAAGCTCGTTGATAGCCTGAATTAATAAGTCCGTACCCTTTTTGCGGGTTAAACGCCCAACAAACAATATGACTGTCTTATCTTCAAGCTGATAGCTGCTGCGTAGATTGTGACGAACCTGAGTTGCCCGGTTTGATGTTTCCCAAGGAATAAATTTTTTTAAGTCAACTCCTGAATAAATCGTGCGAACCTTGGGAGCAGCTTGAGGAAAGAGGTTGGAGATAGTCTTTCCGACATAATCACTTACTGTAATGATCCGTTCTACTTCTCTAATCGCAGTGAGTGCAGTCTGGCGATCAATTTTGTTAATATCAAACATATCATTATGCATGCTTAAAATTAATCGCGTGTAAGGTGCTACTTCACGAATTAAGGAAATGAGCCGGGGGCGATTAAAAACGTGTATGAGATCAAAGGATTCGTTTTTAAGAAAATTGATTACTCCAGCGGCATAAATTTCGAAGAAGTATTCGCTTTCAATTCTTACATACCGAATATTATTTTTATATTCCTCATTTGGCAATGTTGGGTCTGTCGTTCCTAAGATTGTTAAAGAATGCTGTTGACTCAATAACCCTGAAATACCATCGATATAGGTTTGAATGGCACCCCCGCGTACAGCCGGAACCGGCAATTTCTCCGTACAGATCATCAGTACTTTCAATTGATCTTCGTTCCCAAAAGATTTTTTGGGCACATCCTTTTGTTGCTGAATCTCGGATTCAGTCTTTTTAATCAACTTTGGGAGTGTACTGCTTTCCCTTAATGCTTTCATTGGCATTATCTCAAGCTTTTCTGGTTCCAATCCGGCATTTGCCCCATAATGCCCCGTTAGGAAATTCTCCTTGTCTAATGCTAATTCAGCAAGTGCCAATCCCTTTGTCTCTTCTAATAAATTGAGATGCGACATAAGTCCTTCTAAATGATTCGTTAGAAAATCTATAGGGCTGAACAGCATCTCTTTTAAGTGTTTATAGAACTCATTGGGGAATGCCAAATCATTTAATAAAATCTTGTAAGTTTCTCTATCGATCGGATTCGCATCATGGTAGGCGCTGATCATTCCCTGAATCCAGGGAACGTCCCACCTTCCTAAATCATCCATCGAACTTGAGATAAGCTTCCGAAGATCACGAATTGGCAGGTCGTAGGCAACTCCATCTAAATCGATCACCCAAAGACCACCGGTACCAAGTTGTCCGTTAGACCATCCATAGTCTTGGTGTACAAGTCCCCAGTGCTCTTCCCCCATCGCGAGTATTTGCTTATAAAATGGCTGCTCAAGGAGGGACAAAGCATCTAAGGCCTGGCCTTCAAATATATTGATAACGGAGAGCAGTGCTTGACTGCCCGGAATATCACTATTTGCTTTGGCTACATTGCGAAACCACCCTATTTTGGTAATTATTTTTTTGTAATAAGCGGTCCATCCAAATAATCGGGAAGCTCTATGAGAGCCAGCAGGTGGAGTATACCCACGTGTATGCCTATGAAACTCCCCAAGACCATAACATAAAGCCTTAGCACCGGAAAGGTCCTTACTCGCAGGAGTAAGAAATTCAATCCAATCTGTGACAATCCATAACTTACCTCCCCTTTCAACACAAAGTGCTCCTTCTTTGGTCTTTATTAATTCCGGAACTCTTCCCCCGTTTTTTACAATGTAATCCTGTGCCCCTACACTAAAGAGGCTTCTTGTTGGCTCGCGATGCAACAATTTTAAACTGCGAGGGCCCTTGTCGGTTTCTATTTTCCAGATGGCCCCGCCTTTATCCGGTTTAGACGTAATTAACGTTTTCGTGTGGATTTCCATGTCATAATAGGCCATAACCTGCTGTGCTAATTTATCTACTTCTGAAGGAACCCACATATCAAGGTTGACCCCAGTATTTTCTTGTTCTGAATCCCACGGCTGGATCAGATAGTCTTTCATATTTCCCGCACCCTTTCAAGTATATAATGTAATATATTCCAGGATATTGAAAAAGTGAAACAGGCATACCCCCCATGTCCTTTCCAGAATATGGAACAATTCATTTTCCATAGGAATACGATGTATAAACCGATATTCTATGAGATTGGATTGAAGGAATTAATGAGAATTTGCGTTGTAGGTGCAGGTTATGTAGGCCTCACAACAGCAGTGGCTTTAGCTGTTTTTGGCCATGAAGTTCAATATGTCGATATAGATCAAGAAAAAATTAATAATCTCCTCAAGATGAGTTCCAATATACGAACCGGGCTTAGAAGACTTGATTACCGAATATAGTCAAAAAAATATACTCTATTTTTCGAACAATGTCGTAGAGAGTATTAGGGTTTATCCAATTATATTAATTGCCGTCGGTACTCCTTCCCAAAACGATGGCACCTGCAATCTAAGTTTTCTTAAACGGGTTATCTGATTGCTGCAACGATTAATAGTTACAAAATTATCATTACCAAAAGTGCCGTTCCCCCTGGAACCAATGAATGGATTTACCAAACATTCCTTGAAATGGGCACCGACAAAGATTCATTTGATATTGTATCTAATCCGGAGTTTTTACGGGAAGGAAGAGCACTATGATCTTTCATCCCAATAAACTAGTTTTCGGAACAAAAACAGATAGGCCACTAAAAGTCCTGAAAGAGCTCTATCAAAACGAAAGCACACCCTTTATTCTCACAAACTTAACTGGAGATTGGTCAGAAGTTCAAGCGAGAATGAAGGTTTAAGGCAACAAATCATTGATATTCGAAGAAACAATTGGCTTCTTTAGAATGATTCTATATTATTAGTAATAAACACAAATCTTGTACCAATTGTGTAAAATGATCATATAGTATCAAAGCTATCGTCTTTCACCTAGCACAGTTCTTTAGGGGGAGATGAAGTTGATAAAATATAAAAAAGAAAGGAGCAAGATCATGCACAAAGATGAATTTCTAAAACAGGTTATCGATTCCTTAACCAACAATATTGACGTTTTAAAAGTAAAGGTAACGTATACGAATGGCGAAGTAATGAAATTCGCTTTCGACGAAGAAGATGACGATATCGACGATGACGACGAAGATGACGATGCAGAAGAAGTCGAATAAGCAGATAACCAAGAAGAACCAAAGTTATGATCAATACTACTAGTCAAGTGGAACAGAATTCTACTATTATACGAGAGTGCTGAAAAACTGTGTAAACCTCCGAATGCATAGGAATTTATGTAACGGAGGTTTTTCCGTGAGCAGAATTGACAAATTCAAACTCCGAAAACCAATTAGAGGGATCAACGGTCCTTAGTATATCTGCCAGTAACACTAGACTAAACTCGGTATTGATAATAACAAACGAAAAAGAAAGTAATTTTACCTATTCGTGACGACATCCCGACATAGAAGCGTTTATGCCTGCCGAGGCACCCCTTCGATACCGTCAAATGGTACCATGGCGCTCATATATATAAGAATACTAAATAACTACTTCAGCTAATGTCTGTTCAAGAGTATTCAAGTCCACCGGCTTTGCTAAATGTTTCTTGAACCCTGCTTCCTTGGCCCGTTCCAAATCATTCGGTTGGGCGTAACCAGAAAGTGCAATTAAGAATGTATCCTTAAGTTCCTTATCGCAGCAAAAGCTTTTAGCCACTTCATATCCATTTTTCCCTGGCAATCCAATATCACAAATCACCACTTGAGGCCGAAACTCTTTTGCTTTGTCTATACCCTCAGATCCGCTTAATGCTGCAATAGTTTCATGGCCCAAATAGCTTAGCAGGGAACATAAAATTTCAACAATATCTGGAATATCGTCTATAACCAGAATCCTGAGTGAATGAGCAGATGCTCTGTTAACCTTTGATTTATGTTCCTCATCGATGCCTTTTATCGGCAGACAAATTGTAAATTGTGTTCCATAGCCTAATCCTTCACTATGAGCGGTCACATTCCCACCATGTAGCTCCACCATTCCTTTGACAATAGCGAGGCCCAGACCTAAACCACCATTGCTACGATCCAGGGAGTTGTCGACCTGGACAAAAGGCGTGAAAAGATTTGGTAAGATTGCAGTTGGAATGCCCCTGCCCGTATCCTGAACTGTGATTACGGCCTCCTGTTTTTTCTCAACCATTACGAGGGTTTTATCCCCCTTAAGGGTAAATTTGGCTGCATTATGTAGCAGGTTACCAATTATCTGAGTCAGACGTGCTGAGTCTGCTTCAAGATAGATTGGGTCTGAAGTTAATTTGATTTCCAGTTCAACTTCCTTTTCCGAAAAATGCCCCTGGTAATCAGCCACAGCCTGTTGTACCACTCTGTTGAGTTCAACGCGTTCTTTTTTCAGTACAATCTTGTTTTGGGTAATACGGGTAACATCCAGTAGATCATCAACCAGCCGGGTAAGCTGTTCTCCTTGACGTTTAGCAATTTTCACAGCCCTTAGAGCTTGTTTATCACAGGTAGGCACTTGGTCCAAGAAAGAGAGACTCATCATGATTGAAGCCAGCGGATTTCTGAGCTCATGGGAAAGCATGCTGAGAAACTGATTTTTATTTTGATCCATTTTTTTCAGTTCCTCTACTAAAGCTTCACTTTCTTGCATAGCCTTTTTTTGGGATTCAATAAGTTGAAGCTTGGCTAAACCCATTTGTACCATCATTTCAGCTAATTGCCTGACATAATTCATAATTGAATCTACTTTGTCTTTTGTATAAATTGGTACTTTTTTTACTGCGTTTATATAGTCTTCTTCATTAAAACCACATTTTTCTGCCTGTCTGTGAAATTGTTCTATATCCGGCTCTTCAAATAAAAACTGTCCTGTATATACTGTGGCTAAGTGTTCCCCGTCAATAATGATTGGATAGGCTACATCAATCAGTCCATTATCGCATTTATAACAGATATTTGATTTATCATTAACATAATTAGAATCTATATATTTTTTTATATACAAATCACTTTTTTTGCATAAGAGTTCGGCGTGCTTATTTACTCTATGGAATTTTGTACAGATATCTTGCCAGCCAACAGCAATTAAGATATTTGCATCAGTATCAAGAACTGCTGATAAAATACCGGTTACTGAATAAAATCCTTCCATAAGATCTTGAAGTTTAGAAATATCAACCAATTCAGTAAATTTATATTTCATAATAACCCCCCAAAATTAAAATACCCGTATAACAAAAATCCCTTTAAAACATAATATCACTTCCTAAAAGAGTAATTTGTCGAAACACGTGTATTGAAGAATAATTGAAGCATGTAAAAATATATAATAAAACAAATATAATTTTTCGCAAAAAAATTAAGCACCCATCACAAGCACTTTTTTTGAGGTCTATATTTAAGAATCCGCTAATACCAGGGGGTTTCAATGGAATAAATCTTTACTGACAATTGAACAATTGGTGGCAGCAATGAGGGTTTAATGGCCTTTTTTTGTACTTTTCTAACTGTAAACAAAAAAACGGTCAAAGAACCGTTAGAAATTTGCTCCGAAAATTCTCAAACCCGTATGAATAGCGGGTTTTTGGACAAATTTTGGTGGAGGCGAGGGGACTTGCACCCCTGTATCGAAAGACAATACCAAAAGTATCTACGTGTGTAGCTCTCATTTTACTTCTCGCTTCGCTGGACTCCTGAAAGCGGGATTCCTTTGAAGCCAGTCTGATTCGTTTACCTGATTGACCTCAGACGGTGGTCTCACAGGATAGCCTGCTGTTTTGACACCCTGAACTCTTCACCGCAGACACAGAAGGCAGGATGTAGCAGCTTAAGCTGCTAAAGCGTAATTTGTTTTGTCAGTTATTGTTTGTCCGCTGTTTAACGAGGTCAAGCGGGATCTCGACACGCAACTCTTACCATTGCTCCCCCGAGCGAGTCTAAAACGCCCCCGAGAAAATGTAGCAATATCATTATACCATATCTCTACATTTTGACTAGTACTAACTTGAGAATTTTATTTAATGTTTACAGAAAATACAAACATCTTCCTTAAGAAGTATTACTCAGCCTATAGAATTTTATTTTTATTTATAATTTAATCCTCTACTTAATAATTAATTTTGTAATTTTTTTATTTTTTAAGCTTTACTTGCACTTTTTGTGTTATTTCAAAAATTATCCTAGGGTAATATCACCTCACATAATGAATGCTTAATTTTATTTAAATCATTTTAATTTAGTCACATCTCAATTTTTATTATCTCATGCTATTTTTAAGCATCTTATTTTAAGATATAATATTAGGTAACAATTTAACTATAAAGACTATAAATTTTGTATAAAATCGCTCGAGCAAAAAATCTTGAATACAAATTTTGATGGGCTTAGAAGAGATATTATGAAAAAGATTTTGAAAAGAAGAATTTTCCTGGCTGCTTCGACTCTGATCCTTGTATTCGCGTTTGTATTTATCATATCGGATCAAATGGTTGCCAATTATATGGTCGACACAACTTCGGAGCATACCGATACGCCCGGAGCAAGCTCCAGGGTCCTTGTCATTGCTCCGCACCCCGATGACGAGACACTGGGGGCGGGTATGCTCATCAAAAAGACGTTGGTTAATGGAGGTAAAGTAAAAGTGGTCCTTATGACCAATGGTGATGGTTATAGGGTCGCAGCCCATTTAGACTATACAAAAATGACGCTTACACCAAAAGAATATATCCATTTTGGCTATACGCGCCAGCAGGAATCAGTGAAAGCTTTGACATCATTGGGACTATCTGAAAGCGATATTATTTTCCTAGGTTATCCTGACGGCGGACTTGCCTCACTATGGTCTTCCAACTGGAGTTCACCGGACTCGTACACCAGTCCCTATACCCATGCAGACCGGTCACCCTATACCACCAGTTTTCAGAAAAACCGCCTGTATTGCGGAGCTTGTTATACCGAAATCCATATTTTCGCAGCCTGAATTCGGTCACTATGATCATGTCTTTATAGATGCGGAGTCCGCTTTTAATAGCCACCTAGCAGACAAAACTGCCTGGCGGATGATCGATACGCGCTAGCTGCCGCTGGATGCAGCCGTTGCGGCACACGCAGCACCGATCATTGCTGCGTTTTGGGCTTCGATAAGTGCTTCAATCGTCACAAAAGCATTGGTATAGATCACATCATTGTTATTTTTGAGGCTTTCCAACATCGTGCAAGAAACGAGCGACGCTGCTGTAAGAAAAATAGCCTCCTTGCCTAGCCAGCGGATATTTCGGTCTTCTCGGAGAACTTCACTTATTCCGAGTACCTCTCGCGCAGCTCTCTGGCTTTTATCTTCAAGCAAGGTAAGCAGACCGAGTGTTCCATAGTTATTGGCGTAGACTTTTAATTTATTTTGACCGAAGAAATCATACAGGATGCGGCATCTCGTAGCTTTAGCCTTACTGTTCTCATCACTCAGACTTAAGATGTGCGACAGGAATTGGAGTCCGTTTCCACGGCTAAAACCACATTCATGAAGCTCTTTGTACAGCTCTTCCATTTTGGCTGTGATACTCTGTACGGGTTTATCCGAAGCTGCAAGCAGGATTGAGACAGCATAATCATCACCAGAAGTCAGCCAGGGGTGATGTTTTTTCATTTCGGTGAAAATCTCATAGGCTTTGGCAATCCGAATATCGGCTTTTCGCGGTTCGCAATTCAAGAGCAATGTATAGGCGGTCACAGGCCTGTATGTGTAACTGCGGAACCCGTTTTCTTTGAGTTTTTCATCATAAGCAAGAAGGATATCCAGTTTTGTTTCCGGATCGGGAGAATTAACGAGCAGCAAGGTTGAATACAGAATGGATCTTTGTCTGAAACTCGAAAAAAATCCCAAATTCTTTTTGATATAGTCATTGACCCTTTCGATTTCTTTCCTGTCATAAGCCTTGTCTTTGGTTACATAAGACAAAGCAATCAGCGTATTAATACTGCTTGAATTTTTCCAGCGAAAATCTTTGGCAACCTGCTGATAGATGTTAATCAGATTTTCAGCTTTTTTTCGGAGATTGCTGTCCATTTCCCCGTCCCCTTTCCCCGAACTAACCCTTGTTTCTTTCTCTTAAATCCCGTTCCATTTGCCTTTTGGCATCCCGCTCGGCCAGATCATCCCGCTTGTCATAAGTTTTTTTGCCTTTGCATAGCCCAAGTTCAATTTTGGCCATGCCGTGCTTGAGATAGATCTTTAACGGGACAAGGGTCATTCCCTGTAGTTTAACCCTATCCCCCATCTTAATAATCTCGGTGCGATTAAGCAGCAGTTTTCTCTTCCGCAGCGGATCATGGTTGAACCTGTTCCCTTGTTCATACGGGCTGATATGCATCTGATTCAGCCAGACCTCACCCTTGATAATCTCAGCGTAACTGTCTTTGAGATTCACACGGCCGGCCCGGATTGACTTTATCTCGGTCCCCGTTAAGATGATCCCGGCTTCATAACTATCCTCGACAAAGAAATCGTGCCTGGCTTTTCTGTTTTCAGCGATGACCTTAATTCCCTCAGCCAATCTATTTCCACCTCGCTGCTTTATCTATTAATAATATTACCCGTTGTTGACCGCTCAGGCAATGGGTATTTCCTTGAGATTATTTTGAGAAAAAATCAATAAACCGACCTATGGGACCAGCAGCTGACGTCTTTCGATGAATTCCCGTATTTTTTTGGCCAATTCGTCCCGCGCTGCGCTCAACGGCAGATAGTGATCCTCATCTTTCCAGTAAACTGCATCGCAATAACGATCTCCGATGCTTTTCTGAATAAATTCACCGCTGGACGGATGGACTGTCCGGTCAGCTATACTCTGGACCATAAGCGTCGGACAGCTGACTTGGGGTAATTTTCCTTTCATTCGTTCAATAGCTTGGTTCAGGGAAGCAAATGTTATCACCGGTACCTGAATATAGGAAAAGTGTGGAAGTCCCTCGCTGTTCAGGTTGATCTCATTGTTTTTATGCGGCTTACCAACATATTCTATTTTCCCGATCAAGCTTTCGGCCTGATGCAGCTTTTCATCAACATAAATAATCGGGGCATTGATGGAGACTACACCGTCGATTCTGCCCTGAGCAGCCAGAGATAGTGCCAACAGTCCGCCCATGGAATGTCCGACGGCAAGGACTTTCTCACACGTTTTCTTTAATTGCTCAGCTGCTTCGGCAACAACTTGCTCCCAATCCTGCCAGGATGTCTTCTTCAATTCTTCTTCTGAAGTTCCATGACCGGGCAGAAGCGGGGCCTGGACTGTATATCCCCAATCCTTAAATCTTTCGCCAAGTGGCTTCATATCAATTGGGCAGGCCGTAAAGCCGTGAATCAGCAGGACCCCCGTCCTCCCGCCTAAAAAGTAAAAAGGTTTAACCAGCTCTTCTCGTGTAAACATGCTTCTACCTTCCACTTGCCAATATCAGGCAATAATGTCCTTATCGGTTTATTTAAACAGATTTTTTTGCTGAATGCAATGTCTTTGATTTTATGATGGTAAATTAAGCTTCGATGTTAGTCTTAAAGAATAAATAAAATTTCATACAAAATGGAAATGGAGATGCTTTAAAGGCATCTCCATATATTTCACTTGAAAACAATTGTTTGGACGGACCTAACCTCTTAGTGAAGGAAAGGAGCGATGATCAGGGAAATCGTTCCCATAACTTTAATCAAAGCATTCAGGGAAGGACCGGCAGTATCTTTGAACGGGTCGCCAACGGTGTCCCCAATAACAGCAGCAGCGTGAGCAGGAGTCCCCTTGCCGCCATGATGTCCGGATTCAATATATTTCTTGGCATTGTCCCAGGCACCACCGGCGTTGGCCATGAATACGGCCATCAGGAAGCCGGCAAATGTACCGCCTGCGAGCATTCCGCCCATGGCACTCTTGCCTAAAATAAATCCGACAAGTACCGGCGTACATACGGCCAGTAAACCAGGAGCGATCATTTGTCTGATTGCCGCTTTGGTCGAAATATCAACACAGGCTGCATAATCAGGTTTCGCTTTGCCTTCCATCAGTCCGGGGATTTCTCTGAATTGACGGCGGACTTCAGCAATCATGTCAAACGCAGCTCTGCCGACCGCCTGCATCGCAAAAGCGGAAAACAAAAATGGCAGCGCAGCACCAATAAATAGACCGATAATCGTCGTCGGCACAAGAATGTCAATCGCCTGAAGGTTTGCGAGTTCAGCAAAGGCGTTGAACAAAGCCAGCGCGGTAATTGCAGCTGATCCAATCGCGAAGCCTTTGGCTACGGCAGCCGTGGTATTTCCTACAGCGTCAAGTTTATCTGTCGTTTTACGCACACTCGGATCGAGTTCTGCCATTTCGGCAATACCGCCGGCATTGTCAGCCACCGGTCCGAAAGAGTCAATCGCAACGATGATTCCCGCTGTGGAAAGCATCGCCATTGCGGCCATCGCAATGCCATATATCCCTGCAACCTGATAAGCCACCAGGATCGCAGCACAAATCGTAATGACCGGTAGAGCCGTACTTTTTAAGCCGACAGCCAGACCCGTGATGATGTTCGTTGCTGCTCCGGTTTCGGAGGCCTTGGCAATCGACTGAGCCGGTTTCTTTTCATTGGATGTGTAGTACTCCGTGATCAGACCAATGATAATATTTACTGCAAGACCGCAGATAATGGCTAAGAATATTCTATTCGGTGTGAGTACGAGTCCCGATTCTGTGACAAAAGTTGCCGGCATCAGCAGATGGACTGCGGCAAAAGAAGCGATAGCTGTAATCACATTGGTTCCCCAAAGGCCCATGTTCAGAGCCATCTGTGGATTGGCCTTTTCTCCTGTGCGCACAAAGAAGCTGGCAATAATCGAGGCTAGAATACCGATCGCACCGATAACCAGGAAGATAGACTCCCCCATGCCGTGACCGCCGAAGACCGAGAAACCGATCAGCATGCCGGAAATGGCGGTTGCAGCATAAGATTCAAACAAGTCGGCACCCATACCTGCTGTATCGCCGACGTTGTCACCAACGTTATCAGCAATAACCGCCGGGTTGCGCGGATCATCTTCAGGAATTCCGGCTTCGACCTTACCTACGAGGTCCGCTCCAACGTCAGCTGCTTTGGTAAAAATACCGCCACCAACACGGGCGAACAGTGCAATTGCGCTTGCACCAAATGCGAATGAGTTGATAGTCTCCGCATCACCGAAGATCATGAATAGTCCGGCAACACCTAACAGACCCAGACCAGCCACAGAAAATCCCATAACTGCGCCTGCCCTGAATGACACGCCGAGCGCTTTGTTCAAACTGGTACGGGCAGCTTCTGTTGTACGGGCATTAGCTCTGGTTGTAATCCCCATGCCGACATAACCTGCAACACCTGAAGCTACTGCACCAACTAGAAAGGACAATGGTGCGGCAGCGTTACCTTTTAACGCAAATAAAGCAATAAAAATGATGACAACAATCGGGATAAGTGTTTTGTATTGACGATTGAGATAAGCCATCGCGCCGACTTGAATCGCTTTGGAAATTTCTTTCATTTTGTCATTTCCGGCGCTTTCCTTAAGTACATTTTTTGCAAAAAACAATGCCATGAGCAGCCCGATAATTCCTGCTCCTACGCCCAATAAGGGCATCTGTGAGAAATCCATTCCTACTACCTCCTAATAAATAACCACACGAAGTATGTTCCACGCAGCCTGGTGTGTTGACCTTATTCTATACCGAAAAATCCGTACAATTACGGATAAATCCGCAGGGTACGGGAGGGATCCTGCTGTTATCTTATTTCAAAAATACGGTCAGCCCCAGCGAACTTACAAGGAACAAAACGGCAAATACAACACCAAGTTTGGCAAATAAGCCTTCTTTACCCTTGGCAGCCTTACCAAAAAATTGCTCACCCGCTCCGGTAATCGAACCGGATAGACCAGCGCTTTTTCCTGGCTGCAGCAGAACTGTGGCGATTAACCCGAGAGAACTGATGATTAAAATTACAACGATTGCTATTGTCATATTTTCACCTCCCTCAAAGGTTTAAACCGTTATTTTACCCGGCTTTAACGATTTACAGCATATGTTTCCCTAGTCGGCATAAAATAGCATGTTTGTCTGATTATGGTCAGTATTGCTATTTTAGCACAGCCCCTGTGTTGACGCAAGAGAATACGGTCCGAATGGCCGGTTATTGCGGACAAAAGGCCCATCGCCGTCTGCGGATGGGCCAGGACAGATTATTTCAGCACTGCTTTGCCTTTGTAAATAGCAGTTAATCCGAGTTCTTCCTCAATCCGGAGAAGTTCATTGTATTTGACCAAACGGTCCGTCCGGGCCGGCGCGCCTGTCTTCAGCTGCCCGGCATTGACAGCCACGGCAATGTGGGCCAAAGAGACATCTTCTGTTTCTCCGGAACGGTGGGAGATAACCGTGGTATAGCCGGCTCTTTTCGCCATCTCAATCGTATCGAGGGTCTCGGTCAGGGTGCCGATCTGATTCAGCTTGATTAAGATGGAATTCCCGCACTTCTCCTGAATCCCGCGGCTAAGCCGTGTTGGATTCGTTACAAACAGGTCGTCCCCAACAAGCTGGATTCTGTTGCCGAGCCGTTCGGTAAGTTTGGCCCAGCCTTCCCAGTCTTCCTCCGACAAGCCGTCTTCAATCGAGACAATCGGGAATCTGCTGCATAAGTCTTCATAATAGGCAATCATTTCGTCTGCGGTTTTCGTCAACCCTTCACCTTCGAGAACATAAAGGCCGTCTTTATACATTTCGGTAGCCGCAGCATCAATGGCTAACATTACTTCTTCACCTGGTTTGTAGCCAGCCTTTTGAATGGCATCGACAATGACTTCCAAAGCTTCGGCATTGGAAGCAAGGTTCGGCGCAAAACCGCCTTCATCCCCGATAGCAGTTACCAGACCTTTACCCTTTAAGACGCTTTTCAGGGTATGGTAAATCTCCGAGCCCATCCTCATCGCTTCGGCAAAGCTGGCCGCTCCGACCGGCATGATCATAAATTCCTGAATATCCACATTATTGTCGGCATGTTTGCCGCCGTTCAGGATATTCATCATCGGTACGGGAAGCTCCTTGGCATTAATGCCGCCGATATACTGGTAAAATGGCAGTCCGAGATAAAGGGAAGCCGCTCTGGCTGCAGCCAGTGATACGCCCAAAATGGCATTGGCCCCAAGCTTGCTCTTGGTTTCCGTTCCGTCGATTTCCTGAAGGGTCCGGTCAAGCCCAGGCTGATCAAAGACATTGAGTCCTTCTATTTCCGGATCGATTACGTCATTGACGTTTTCGACCGCCTGAAGAACACCTTTGCCCTGATAACGGGTCTTGTCCCCGTCGCGCAGTTCCAGGGCCTCAAAAGCCCCAGTGGAAGCACCGGATGGTACAGCAGCCCGCCCCATCGTGCCGTCTTCCAGCACAACATCTACTTCAACCGTCGGAAAACCCCTGGAATCAAGAATTTCCCGCGCAATTACCTGGTCAATAAAACTCATCATCGTCACTCCTTCATTATTGGGTATACGTTATCAGCGTATACGTTTGTTTGATATTTATGGTTATGGTTATATAAAGGCATTCGCCTTAAACGGCTATAACATTCGCTATGGTCTTTTTACTGTTTCTGCCGAAGCAGTGATTTGCCGGTCATTTCGGCTGGAGCTTCAATATTTAGCAGTTCCAGCATCGTGGGCGCAATATCGCAGAGACTTCCTCCTTCCCGGAGAAGACGGTCTTTAGATGCATCATTCACCAGAATGAACGGTACCTTATTGGTGGTATGCGCCGTCAACGGCGAATTTGTTTCCTGATCAATCATGCACTCAGCATTTCCATGGTCTGAAGTGATCAATACGGTCCCTCCTCTGGCCTGAACCGCATTAACAATCTTCCCGATACAAACATCGACAGCCTCCAGGGCCTTGACCGCCGCTTCAAGGTAACCGGTATGTCCAACCATATCGGCGTTGGCAAAATTCAGGATGATTACATCATATGGGTCTTCCTGCAGTTTGGCAAGCAAGGTCTCGGTGATCCCGTAGGCGCTCATTTCCGGCTGCAGGTTGTAGGTAGGTACTCCCGGTGACGGGATCAAACAGCGGTCTTCTCCTTCGTCAGGCTCCTCTATTCCGCCATTAAAAAAGAATGTTACATGAGCATATTTTTCTGTTTCAGCGATGCGAAGCTGCCTTAGGCCTTTCTCTGCCAGAACCTCGCCGAGCGTATTTTCAAGGTTTTGCGGTGGAAAAGCCACCGGACAGTCAAAGTTGGCATCGTACTCGGTAAGGCAGACATAATGCACCCGGGGGTGTTTCGTCCGTCTAAAACCTTCAAAGTTTTCTTCAATAAAGGCCCGGGTAATTTCTCTGGCCCGGTCTGCCCGAAAATTAAAGAAAAGCACACTGTCGCCGTCTTCGATTACCGCCGCCGGACGGCCCGATTCATCCGTAATTACGGTTGGGTCAACAAACTCGTCGACAATCTTTTTGTCATAAGCTTTTTCTACAGCCGCCAGCGCATTACAGGCCATTGGGCCCTCTCCGGCTACAAGTGCTTTATATGCTTTCTCGACTCTGTCCCAGCGCTTATCCCTGTCCATTACATAATACCGCCCGCTGACGGTAGCGATTTTCCCTCTGCCAAGCTGTTTTAATTTATTTTCCAGCTGCCGGATAAATTCCTTAGCGCTTTGGGGAAGGACATCTCTGCCGTCAAGAACCGGATGAACATAAATCTTCTCTACACCGATCTCCACCGCCATGTCCAGCAGCGCAAACAAATGACGGATATGGGAATGGACGCCTCCGTCCGAAAGCAGTCCCAGTAAATGAAAAGTTTTTCCGGAATCCCTCGCTCGGGTCATCGCTTCGTGCAGTACTTCATTCTTGCCCAGGTCCCCTTCGTTAATTGCCTTGGAGATCCGTGTCAGTTCCTGATAGACAACCCGGCCGGCGCCAATGTTTAAGTGGCCGACCTCCGAATTGCCCATTTGTCCTTCCGGCAATCCCACAGCAGTGCCCGAAGCATTCAGCAGCGTATGCGGATAACTGTCCTGCAAACGGGAAAAATTCGGAATTTTCGCCAGTAACGTTGCATTTCCGTTCTTTTCTTTGCTGCAGCCCCAACCGTCCAGGATCATCAGCAGGAGCGGCCTCCCTGTTGCCTCGGACATCAAAATCACCTCACGCTGCCAATCAGTTCAGTAAATCCAAGGAAGTCCAGACTTGCTCCACCGACCAGCGCGCCATCAATATCCGGCTGATCCATCAGTTCGGCGATATTGGAAGCCTTGACACTTCCACCGTATAAAATTCGTATTTCCTGAGCGGCTTCAGCGGCGAGCCTCGCCAGGGTGGCACGGATTGTGGCACACATTTCCTGGGCATCCTGCGGAGATGCTGTCCTGCCTGTTCCGATAGCCCAAATGGGTTCATATGCAACAACAATCTTTCTGATTTCTTCGGGACTCAACTCCCTGAGGGCATTCTCAACCTGCCCTTGTACAAAGACTAGGGCCTGACCTGCTTCTCTCAAAGCCAGGTTCTCACCCACACACAGAATTGGCGTCAGTCCAAAGTCCAGTGCGGTCTTGACTTTTTTTGCTATAAGCGCGTCATCTTCTTTAAAATATTCCCTGCGTTCCGAGTGGCCGATAATCACATAGGTACAGGCTAGCTCTGTCAGCATAAGCGGCGATATCTCCCCGGTATACGCGCCTTGTGTCTCATAATACATATTTTGGGCGCCAATATGGATGATACTCTCTTCAAGTTCATCCTTTAAGGCAGCCAGCGCAGTAAACGGTGCACAAATTACCATTTCCGCGTTTGTTCCATTTTCCAGTTTCTCCAAACTTTCCAACAGTCCCGCGGCAAAATCTTTGGCTTCCTGTACCGTCTTATACATCTTCCAATTACCTGCAATGATAGGCTTTCTTGTCATCAGAGACCCCTCCCATAGCTTTTTTATCTGTAATATATTCCTATGCCTGATATTTTTATATCTCATTTTGTGATATTCATATCTCGCAGACTGATTCTTTGAATTCCACTAACACCAGAAATTGAGTCAATTTCAGTTTTCAGTTTTTTCTTTTAGTACTGCTACACCCGGCAGAATCTTTCCTTCCAGGAATTCGAGCGAAGCGCCCCCTCCGGTAGAAATATGCGTCAGTTTTTCTGCCACACCTACTTTTTCCACAGCAGCAACAGAGTCCCCACCTCCGACAATCGTTGTTCCCTGGCATCTAGCCAGCGCCAGTGCGATTTGTTCCGTGCCCCGCGCAAAGTTTTCCATTTCAAATACGCCCATCGGGCCGTTCCATATGACAGTCTTCGCAGGCAAAATCGCCTCTGCAAATAATTCAGTACTTGCCGGGCCAATATCCAAAGCCATTTCTTCCGGAAGAATATTGGAGACCTCTGCAACTCTGAACGGGGCGTCTGCTTTGAACTCCAGCGTAACGACTACATCCAGCGGAAGCATCAGTTTTACGCCGGTACTTTCGGCCTGCCGGAGAAGTTCGGCGGCCAGTTCCACCTTGTCCTCTTCAATCAGTGATTTCCCGACTTCCAGGCCCCGGGCCTTCAGGAACGTATTGGCCATCCCGCCTCCGATGATCAGAACATCCACCTTTTTCAGTAGATTTTCTATGACACCAATTTTATCACTGACCTTTGCTCCGCCAATAATCGCAGCAAATGGTCTGGTCGGCTGACCGAGCACCTGGCCAAGGATGTCGACTTCTTTTTTCATCAAGAATCCGGCATAAGCAGGTATATATTGGGCTATCCCTTCCGTTGAGGCATGCGCCCGGTGCGCCGCTCCAAACGCGTCATTCACGTAGATATCGGCTAAGCCAGCCAGGCTGCGTGCAAAATCAGGATCATTCTTTTCCTCTTCCTCATGAAATCTGACATTTTCCAGAAGCAAAACCTGCCCAACTTCCATACGTTCAACCAGTGCTGCAACCTCGGGCCCGATGCAATCAGGAGCGAGCTTCACTTCAGTGCCCAGCAGGATGCTTAAATGGGCTGCCGCAGGTGCCAGTGAATATTTGGGGTTCACTTTGCCTTTAGGTCTTCCGAAGTGAGAAGCTAAAATGACTTTAGCACCGTTTTCTTTCAGATAACGGATCGTCGGAAGTGCAGCCCTGATTCTGGTATCATCCGTAATATTTTGCTGATCGTCCATCGGAACATTAAAATCCACGCGTACGAAAACGCGCTTTCCCTTTACGTCTATTTCATCGATTCCGATTTTATTCATCGTTATATCTCCCTCTTTTTCTCATATGTTTGAGGAACAGGTTTAGTTTCCCTTTTCCCTTATTTTCTTATTCGGTCGTATGCTCAGAATATTATTTTTCGGATTCCTTCTGTTCAAATGAACATATTTTTTTTGTTTTTATGTTTTATTTTAACATGTTTTTGTTTGTTTGCGCATGTTTTTTTCATCAAAAAAACCGGCCGTAGCCAGTTTTCGAGATTAAGCTTACCAGCTTTTTTTCGATTTCCAAAACTCCGGTGTCAGAAAAACCAATAGGGTAAAGAGTTCCAGCCTGCCCAGCAGCATACACACTGTCAAAACAATTTTCCCGAAAGGTTCAATCGGTGCATAGGTAAACATCGGTCCGACGACGCCAAACCCTGGTCCAACATTGCTGAGATTCGCAATAACTGCCGACATCGCATCAAAAGGCTCCAGCCCTGTACCGGCCAGAAGAATAGACCCGATAGCAAACGTCAGAAAGTAAACAAAGAAAAACCGCCCCACATTACTCAGCACTGCCGTGTCAATCACTTTATCCTGAACAACAATATTGACTACCAGGCGCGGATGAATCGCTTGTCTGAGCTGAGCCAGGCCCATTTTGACCAATAGGATCACTCTGGACACTTTTAAACCGCCCGCAGTGGATCCGGCACTCGCACCGATGAACATTAAAAAAAATAAAATCAATTTCGCCAGCCCCGACCACTGGTCAAAATCAGTAGATGCAAATCCGGTAGTCGTCATCAGCGCCACCACTTGAAAGACAGAATGTCTCAGAGCCGCAAGTGATCCCCAGCCTTGCTGGATGACAAGTGAACCGGCGATAATGAGCGTAGACACAGCAACTATTAAAAAATAATATTTTAATTCCGTATCTTTGAGCGGACGCAAAGAACGTTTCCGCCAAGCATGGACGAAAAGACTGAAGTTTGAACCTGCGATAAACATAAAAATGGTCAGAACAAGCTCAATAGGGAAAGAATTGTAGGCAGCAATACTTGCCGAGCGTGTGGAGAAGCCGCCTGTCGCCATAGTGGCGAAAGCATGGTTCACCGCATCAAAAAGGGACATCCCCGCGAACAACAGCAGCACAATCGTCGCCACTGTAAGCCCTGCATAGATCCCCCAGAGAATCAGCGCGGTATCTTTGATTCTCGGAACAATCTTCTCGGAAATCGGTCCAGGGACTTCGGAGTTAAAAATGTGGACTGCCCCAATGCCAAGGTTCGGGAGGAGTACAATAAACATCACGATGATCCCCATCCCGCCCATCCAGTGGGTCAGGCTGCGCCAGAAAAGAATGCTCCTGGGCAGAACCTCCAGATTACTCAATACGCTTGATCCCGTCGTTGTCAGGCCGGAAACCACTTCAAATAACGCATCAATATAGGTCGGAACGACGCCGGAAATAATAAAAGGCAGCGCCCCAAACAGCGATGCAAAAATCCAGGCTCCCCCGACAACTGCAAAGCCTTCCCGCACGCTGATTTTGCCTTCAACTTTTCCATGCAGGCGCATAACTGTTCCGACAATGATGGTAATGCAAAAAGAAATCAGAAAAGCCCAGCCGACCTCCTCCTGAAAGAACAGGGCGACAGCAATCGGAACAACCATGGCAAAACTGTAGGCAATCAAGAACCTTCCCAAGATATTTTCCAGCAGCGTAAAATTCATGATCCTGATTCTCCGTTAAAAGAATTTATTGACCTTAATGATCGTATCAGGCAGTGCAAAGATTATCGCCTGGTCACCGGGCATCAGAACGGATTCACCGTTTGGCACGTAAACCCGGCCTTGATGCAGGACTGCTCCAACCAGACAATTGTAGGGAAACCTGACCTCTTTCAGCTTCTTGCCGGCAACTTTGGACGTCGGAGATATGCCGATTTCCATAGCCTGCGCTTTGGCCCCTTCCAGCAGCGCCACGGAAATAAATTTACCCCTGCGGACCTGGCTCAGAATAAAACCGGCTGTGATCAATCTTGGCGATAAGACAGAATCCACCCCTACCTTTTCCATCAGGGGAATATACTCCGTTCTTCCTACCCGGCAAATTGTTTTCTGGGCACCCAGATCTTTGGCCATCAGGGCCAGCAGCAGATTCAGCTTATCGTCATCTGTCAGACAGACTACGGCATCGGCATCGCCGACCCCTTCTTCCATCAACAGATCAACGTCGGTTCCTTCTCCGCAGTACACAGTTCCCTTTTTGAGGCTTTTGGCCAAGGCCTGACACCGTTCCGGATTCTTGTCGATCACCTTGACGATCATACCTGCCTTTTCGAGCAGAATGGCCAGATTGCGGCCAATTCGGCCGGCTCCGATGATCATAACTTTTTTGACCGGGACCATTTTTTCGGTAAACTCATCCTGGATCTCATTTAAAACTTGCGGATCGCCGACAAGAAAAACATTATCGCTTGGCTTCAGCATCTCCGCGCCGTTCGGTATGATCATCCTATTCTTACGCAGAATGCCGACAATTAAAATATCTTTCGGAAGATTCAGTTCGGAAATCGGGATATTTGTATGCGGTGATTCTGGCCGGATCCTTACTTCCAACAATCTGACTTTTCCATCGGCAAAATCCTCGACCTCTAGTGCTGCCGGAATAAATAAGATCCTGCTTATTTCAACCGCAGTAACATGTTCAGGGTTAATCGTCAGATCGATCCCCAAAGAACGATGGAATTCGGCTTCCTCTTTACCGATATATTCACTATTGCGGATTCGGGCGATTGTTTGATGTATTCCAGCCTGTTTCGCTGCCATACACGCCACCATGTTCACTTCATCACTGTCGGTGACAGCAATCATCAAGTCTGCCGACCGGACATCCGCGTTCATCAAGACCCTGGGACTCGCTCCATTCCCTTGAATAGTCATGACGTCAAGGCTGTTCTGGATGATATTCCGGCGTGTTTCATCTTCCTCAATAACAATGACATCATGATCTTCATCAACGAGGTACTGCGCCAGACCGAAACCAACCTTTCCAGCTCCCACAATGACTACCCGCACGTTAACCCCTCCGGTTCCTATAACTGTTTTAGAGCTACAATATAGCACAAACCAAAGAATTTCAACAGTATTTTCTCATGATCTATGAAATTAATTTACATCTAATCCTGCAGTATCTTGGCGATCCGGACAATATGCTCCCCAATTTTATACAGCCAGCTGTTCAATTCCTGCATACTACCTTGACCATCTTTGGAGACCCCGCAAGTCAGGCTGTTCTGAACTTGATTATAGATTTCAATAATATCCTGATGGGCTTCAATAATCAACGAAGCAAGGGCCTGATCTCCTCTTTCCAGATAGCGCAGCAGGGTCAAGAAATTACTGGATACGGCAATGTACAATTCTCCGGCCTTTTCCTGGTTAGCCTTTCCAACCGTTATTGGGTCGACATGAATCCTGGCCCCCAGCCTGGCCATCACAATCAGGCTGTCGGCAATATATTCAAGTTCTTTAATGATCAACTGGTAGCTATGGCTCTCAACAATTTGTTCCCGGGTCATATTCCGGCGAAATAATTCCGTAAAGAATTTCGATAGTTCCTGATAGTGCCAGTCTACTTCACGTTCTGTCCGTTCCAGTTCCTGAAGTATTTTTGTATCCCCGTAAAAGATGATTCGCGGCAGTATTTGAACCATATTCTCAAGGATATTATTCGCCAACCAGCGGATTTCCTGTCTTGCTTGAGTCAAGGCAACTGCCGGCAATTCAGGAGCTGCCTTAGTAATGTATATCAGCCTTGGTTTTTTACCTTCGTCCCTTCGCAGCGGGATTAGCTTAAGCAGCCATTTGCTTAAGATTTTGTTTAAAGGCAGAAATAAAATCACCATCAGGACTGCTGAAAAAAGATGCGTATTCGCTACCTGCCGGGGCAGGTCCGCAGCACTCCATTCTATGAACTGAGTAAAGTACGCAAAAAACGGCAGCAGGATTACAGCTGCAGCAAGACGATAAAGCGTGTTGGCTGCGGCTACCCTAACCGCATCGGCCCGTTCAGCGCTGAGGGAGGAAAACAAAGTCGTCAGCGTCCCCCCGATATGGGCCCCCATGACCAGCGGGATGACCGACTCCATAGACAGCAATCCGTGTGTAGAGAGGGAAATTAGAATTGCCAGAAACGCAGCACTGCTCTGCAGCAATGCTGTTACAACCATACTTACGGCTATACCAAGAATCGGGTTTGTCCCGAACTGGGAGAGGAATGCATCGACATCCGGCGAGCTTTTCAACGGTGAAAATGCTCCAGAAAGCAAAGACATGCCGACAAAGATACAACCAAAACCAATCATGGCTTGTCCGATGCTTTTGCCCAGAGTGGTTCTGATAAGAAAAAACATGATAAATCCAATGAAAAGCAGCAAAAGTGCAAAATTCAGGATTGGGAAAGAGATTAATTGAATGACAATCGAGGTCCCGACTGCTGACCCTAGAACAACTCCGAGCGCCTGCGTCAGCGTCATCAGACCTGAATTGACAAATTCGACGATCATGACCGTTGTCGCGGTACTGCTTTGCAGTGCGACTGTCATCACAATTCCGAACAGGGTAGCCGCCCAAGGCTTTCTAGTCAAAGAAGCCAGGATGTTTTTTAACTTTTTCGCGGCAATTTTCTGCAGCCCTTCCGAAGTAACATTAACCCCGTATAGAAACAGTCCCAGTCCGCCTAGGAATTGCATTACCATCGTGGTCGTAAACATTTGCTTTAATTCTTTCCTTTACTAGGCTGTGGTTTGTTCTTATCCGTTTGGATCTTTTCAGCAATCTCTTCAATCTTGCGCAGTCTGTGATTAACGCCTGATTTACCAACTTTTGGGGTCAGAATTTCACCCAGTTCTTTCAAGGTATAATCCGGGAATTCCAGACGCAGGCAAGCAATCTCCTGCAGATTCTCCGGCAGGGCTTTGAGTCCGATGGTCCTTTCAATCAGCCGAATGTTTTCTAATTGACGTACTGCGGCATCCACCGTCTTATTCAGATTGGCAGTCTCACAATTAACAATCCGGTTGACCTGGTTGCGCATTTCTTTGATGATCCGGATATTTTCAAACTCAAATAGCGCCTGGTGGGCACCAATCAGAGCAAGAAACTCGACGATATGTTCACTCTCCTTTAAATAAACCACATGGAAATTCTTACGGGTACTGACCTTCGCCTTAAGATCAAATTTGTTCAAGAGTTCGCTCAAGTCTCTTGCCAGAACCGGATCATTCGTGATAATCTCCATATGATAATTACCCTCGGGGTTACTGATCGAGCCTCCGGCCAGAAATGCTCCCCGGAGGTAAGCCTTCTGGTCACATTTTTTGGCAATAAGCTTCTTATCAATTCCAGCCTGGATTTCTCCCTCTTTATTAAACAATCCGAGTCTTTGCAGATCGCTCATCTCTCTGGGATAAATCTTTACCAGATAAGAATTGTTTTTCTTCAGCCTTAACTTTCGCCTGACCACGATATCGGCTGGCAGATGCAGGGATTCTTTGGCCAGGTTATATATTTTTCGCGCTACAGGAGCGCTTTCAGTGATCACGTTCAGGGAATATTTCTGATTCGTGCTGATCTGCAGTGTTCCATCCATGCGGATAAGCGAAGCCAGCTCGGCCAACTCACAGCAATCCTTCTGCAACTCCAGTCTGGCTAGTTCTTCTTTGGTTATGGCACTAAACGACATACCATCAACTCCGACCCTTCGAAATAAATATCCTTTTTTCGTTAACAGCGCTTATATTACATTGACTTGATCTTTCGATTCAGCAGATACGAATCAACCATGGCAACTCGCTCATTCACGGGCTTCAAACGGAATAACAGACGTAGAATTTCTTTAGCCAGCTTATTCGAATTATGCCGGACAACTTCCCCTCCGGTGTAGAAACTGCCTTCAAAGTAACGAACACCCAGTTTTTCGATCTCGGCGGCATCACCGTCCACTATCTCAGCTCCCTCTGCCTGATAGCGTTCCCTGACTTGCTGAGATATATTTTCCCTGGCGGCCATCACCGCATCAACCAGATCCTTCCCGCCATGCTCGATAATCACCTTCAAATGGTCGGCAACCGTATAATGATCAGTCTCTCCAGGTTCTGTCATAATGTTGCAGACATAAATGCACGGAGCCTTGGCCGAAGCAATCTTGTCCCGAAGTCCTTTCACCAATAGATTCGGAATGATACTGGTATAAAGACTTCCCGGCCCAAGAATAATCAAGTCAGCATCTTCAATCGCCGCTAAAGCTCCGGGCAAGGGCTGACAGTCCTGGGGCATAATCTTGAGTACTTTGATCTTTCCAGGCGTCGTCCGAATGGCTGTCTCGCCGTTAATGAATCTACCGTCTTCAAAATAAGCATTCAGGGTGATTTGAGAAAGCGTTGACGGATATACTTCCCCGCGCAAGGCGAATACTTTGCCAATTTGCTCGATGCCTTTCTGAAAATCGCCGAATCTTCCGGCCAGACCTGCAAGAAACAAATTCCCGAGGCTGTGTCCGGCCAGCGTCCCGGTATCAAAGCGGTAGGAAAAAAGGTCTTCCATGATATCTTCTTTTTCAGCCAGAGCAACTAGACAGTTACGGATATCTCCGGGCGGCAGAATCCCAAGCTCTCGGCGCAGACGCCCCGAGCTTCCGCCATCGTCCCCAACGGTAACGATAGCCGTCAGATTACTGGTATACTCTTTTAACCCTTTCAGTAACGCCGACAACCCGGTTCCTCCGCCAATAACGACAATTTTAGGTCCTCGCTTCAATTGACGGCGGGAATAGATCACATCGAGGATTCTTTCTTCATTTTCCGGAAGCAGCACAGAAATGATCGAGCTGATCATTTTTTTAAACGCAATAAAAACGATAGCCATACCTGCCAGGCAGGCAACGGCCCCCGCCGGACCCACCATTACGGTATCTTTGCCGGCCAGCTGATAGATGATCTCCCGAAACTGCACTTCAATAAATCCGAGGGTTTCCCCGGAGCTGATGACCGAAAGCCCGCCGGCGACAAGAAATAAACCGAGGATTGCCAACAGAAAGTATCTTTTTACACCTAAATTTGGATAGAACCATTTGCACATTTCCAAATATTTTTTCGGAAGTTCCATCTCGTCAAACCATTCCTATTCTTTGATATCTCTGTGGTTTACAACGCAAGAGTAATTGCTCATCCGCAGGAACTCGGCAGTTTTCTCCGCAATTGCGACGGAACGATGCTGTCCTCCTGTACATCCTATGCCAATAACCAGGTGACTTTTACCTTCCTTGAGATATAACGGCAAAATAAATTCCAGCATATGAAAAAACCTGCCGATAAAATCAGCCGTGGTAGGATTCAGCAAAACATAATCCCTGACCGCCTTATCTTTGCCACTCAGGGGTTTAAGTTCCTTTAAATAATACGGATTAGGCAGAAAACGAACATCAATGATTGTATCAGCATCCAACGGTATCCCAAATTTAAACCCAAAAGAAACAACCGATACAGACATCCTGGCCGGATCGTATTCCTTTCCAAACAGATTCCTGATTTTTTCCTTCATCTGGGTGGCTGTCAGATCCGAACTATCAATGATCTTGCTTGCATTCCCGCGTAAATCGGCAAGATATCGCCGCTCTTTGTGAATGCCTTCCAGCACATTTCCCTTCGGAGATACGGGATGCCTTCTTCTTGATTCTTTATAACGGTTGACCAGGATATCGTCCGAAGCCTCCAGGAATAAAATTTCATATTGATATCCCGCCTCTTGCAGATCCTCGAGCGCCTGGTTTAAAGAAGAAAAAAAATCTCCGCCGCGTAAGTCACAGACAATAGCAGCTTTGTCTATTTTTCCTTGGGATTGGGCACACAAGTCAACGAACTTTTCAATAAGGCTCGGCGGAAGATTGTCTACGCAAAAAAATCCAAGGTCTTCCATACTTTGCAGGGCTTGCGTTTTCCCGGCCCCGGATAAACCCGTAATAATTACCAGTTTCAATGCTTCTCTTTTCATAGCCTTTTCCCCCACCTGAATGGTTCCTTTCCTGATTATTTCGTTTGCTTGCCAATATCCGTCGCATTTTGCTGAATACGAGCGAGTTCACTTTCCATATTGGCCCCTCCGGCAATATTCTGCCAACTGGAATTTAGGAGGTCCAAATACTTCCAGTCGTTCACCGACCCTTCCAAATACCAGGCAGACCGCAAAGACAAAGCAACCTCTGACTGAAAATGCTTCGCCGCCGATTCGTAATACGCACTGTTGACAGGCAGCTTGCCGCCGGCTTGAAACATCGCCTCTTCCGCCGCCGGCTTTAGCAGTTCCTCTTCAACCAGCCGAATGGCGCTTTCCATAGCAGGAATGGTCTTTATGGATGAATTGGCGATTCCGATCGTACGATCCAGTAAAACCTGTCCCTTGGCTCCCAGCAAAGAATAGAAAGACAGACAGTCCCAGTTTCCACCTATGTTCGTCAGTTTGGTACTGTCACTGGCCCAGGTCAGTAGGTAACCGGTCTCCCCCCCGGCAAACCGGGCTAAGGCCGCACTGTCCAAAAGCACTTGGTTTTGCTGGCGAAGCGCTGCAAAATTGTTGATAAAAGCCAAATTTTTCTGCGAATTCAAGGCTGGAATACCGTTGGCGCTTAACGTTCCTCCCTCAGCCCTCCACCACGGACTGAGCAGGGACGCATTCAAATCCGGAACTGCGATGACGGAATGTTTCTCCCAGATTTCCGCCAGACTTGCCGCGGGCGCCGGCACTTTATCTTTGCGGTAGTAGAGCAGTGGTACATCCGTAAGCCAGGGTGCTGCAAATGCTTGTTTATTATACGTAAAAACCGCTCTCGCCGCAGGATAGGCTGAGTCAATATCCGCCAAAACAGGCGAGACCGCTCCTTTTTTATAGAGCGCATCGAGGATCTGCCTTCTAGCAATCACAATTTCCGGCCCTTCTGCTCCGGCCTGGTAATTCCAGACCTGCTGGACAATATCTGTCTCAGCAATTTTTTCACCTTTAACCGATACTTCGGGATATTCCTTATTGATTCTGATAAACTGCGCAAGTAAAGCCTGTTCTTCTTTGCCGTCCAGCGAATACCAGACAGAGATTACCGCGGGGGCGTCTCCGCCAGGCTTCCCCGGAGAGGATCCCTTGGAACAAGCTGTTAAAGCCGTTAAGCTCAATATAATTATCATAATACACAGAAGTGCTTTCAGCCTTTTTTTCATTTAGAGCGACTTCCTCTCCTCATACCTGATACAATATCACTAAAATATTTAAAACCATTATGCTAGGGCAAGTCTGTGGGCCACTACACCGCTTCTCGGCTGTTGCACCATCCATTACGGAGACTAACCCGAGCAAGTATTGGTTTATTTTCTTCTTATTCTAATCCGTCCGCTGGAAAGTTACAAATACTACTTTCTGAGACTGTTTTTGTCGTTTTCTATATACTTTTAGGAGCTTCAGCTTTAAAATACTGGGTCGGCTTTCGACTGTAGTAGAACAAATACCAGCCGCCTCTTCCCGGGGAATGTTCTGTAGTCCCTGTTGGAATATCCCGCTCAAAATACTCAATAGCTGTAGCTCTGGTCCACTGCCTTTTATCCATGCCCTCAGACTCAGGAATCCGGTTCCGCCAAACCGGGTCCTTTCTTATCTCTTCTTTCCAACCTTTATCCTGGACAGTCTCTTCTGCTCTCTGTAGAAAATCAGGGATTTGCCCAGGACGTTCGGCGACGAAATAATCAAAACGCAGTGCTTCGCGCCAAAGCTGTATATCTGCAGCATCAAGGTCATCCGGCTGGGCAATCAAAAATTCCCAGATATTCTCGAACAACGCCCTGGAACTCCATTCTCTTTGGAACCAGCCTTGGCTGTGCCAGTATCTGGCCAGCGAATCAAAGAAGTCAAATGGACTTGGCCGCTTTACCAAAATAGCTTCAAGCGAAAACCTAAACTTTCCGGAATTATAGTACCTTTCCAGCATTTCCTCTATCCTGACAAGGTCCAATACCTGTTCATGGCTCAAATCCCGGGTTTTTAAAATCGTATAGGGAGGGTCCGGACAATATACCAGGCCATAACCGGCGCTTTTCTCCCGGATGCCCGAACCTTTTAAAACTTTGAGGAAACCAAGCTGAAGATGATCTGGTCTGAGGTCAATCACTTCATCAAACGATCGGCGGAACTCTGTCCAGCCTTCATATGGCAGACCGGCGATAAGATCGAGATGAACCGGTATACCGCAGTCGTGCTGCAAAAAACGGACCTTCTCCTTCCAATCCTTAAACTTCTGCGCCCTACGAATCGCTTTTAAAGCAGGCGGATGCGTGGACTGCACCCCAATCTCCAATTGGATCATTCCTGCGGGATAATCTTTTAAGTACCGCAGCCATTCTTCATCCAGCAATTCCCCGGCCATCTCGCAATGGGCCCGTGGGATATCCCCGGTCCATCCGTGTGTTCTTTCCTGTCCGGAATTCTCATACTGCTGTTCGGCTTCCTCTCTGAATATATCAAGGACCTGGAACCCATGGGTTTTGGACGCGTTGAACGTCCGATCCACGAACTTTACCGTCCGCGCTCCGCCAGCGAAAAGCTGCCGCAAAACCGGGCGCAAACGTTCCGGCGCCAGGAACCTGACACCCTTGAAAGTCGAAGAAATACAAAATGCACAGTTATACGGACAGCCCCTGCTTGTCTCGATATAAACAAGCTTTCCCCGGAAATCTTCTTGTTCCGCATAGGGGTTTGGAAGCAGATTCAGATCCGGCGTATTCGGCCGGGCCTTACCTTCCCGGTTCGGGAGACAGGCCGTCCCTCTTTGCTGTTTCCGGACAACACCGTGAATATCCGACGGCGGATTCCCTTCGGCCCATTCTTGGAGCAGCAAAGGCAGAATACCTTCGGCCTCTCCGGCTACGACCGCATCAAGCTCAGGCACTTCTGTCAAAATGCCATCACAATCAAAAGATACTTCCGGCCCTCCAGCCAGGATAAAAGCATCCGGCAGGACAGGCCGCAGCCTGCGTACCAAAGACTTAACGAAAGTAATATTCCAGATATAGCAGGAGAAACCAAGGACATCCGGTTTCTCTGCAAATATTTCTCCTGCGATTTTATCCGGATGTTCATTTATGGAGAATTCGCGGATACAGACTTCCCATTCAGCGTTTTCCTGCGCTTTTAGGACTTCCCTCAGACAGCGAATGGCTAAATTCGTATGTACGTACCTGGCATTGATACCGACGAGCAGGATTTTCACCGCAATACTCCTTCATCTGAATGTTTGTGCTGATTCTTAGAGAACGAATTTCTCAAAAACTTTAGCTACCCCGTCTTCCACATTCGAAGCCGTAATATCGTCTGCAATTTCTTTCAGTTCCCGATGGGCATTGCCCATGGCCACACCAATACCGGCAAACATCAGCATTTCCCGGTCATTGATATTGTCCCCGATCGCAATAATTTCTTCCGGTAAAATGCCGTAATCCGCAGCTAACGCCCTGAGCGCACTGCCTTTATTAACTTTAATGTCCATCATATCCAGAAAAAATGGTTTGGAACGTGTAAAATGAAGCCTGTCTGCATAGATCCGACGCAGGTCTGCCGTTGCAGCCTGAAGATAAGCCTCATCGGAAATACACAATATTTTCTCTGCCCCTTCCGGCTCTTGGCGCAGGATTTGCAGCACATCCTCTTCCTGGATCTTTATTCCGGTCATTTCCTCATAGGCCCTGGAATACTGGTTCCTCTTATCTGTAAAGACTTCATCTTTGATGAACACCTGCGTATAGACTCCTTTAGCTTGAAGCTGCTGCATAATCCCCGCTGCCAATCCTGACGGGATCACTTGATGGTAAATGATTTCCCCGCTCAGGCAATGTTCGATCAAGGCCCCATTGCAGGTGATAATCGGCACATCCAGACCAAGCTGTCCGGCATATTTTCTGGCTGATACGGCCATCCTTCCTGTCGCAAGTGTAACCATTACGCCTTTGGCCACTGCCCGACGGATCGCCTCCATGTTTCCTTCGGAAATATGCCAGTCATTATCAAGCAGTGTTTCATCCAAATCTATGGCAACAAGCCGGATCAATTGACTTCACTCCCTTGAACAGATTTCACTGATAACAGATTGCACTGAACAATTGATATTATTATACCATAGAACGACAAGGCCGCGATTTTCCATTTCAGGCAGGATTCACGGATACCCGTGTCTAACAGACCGGAATTAAGGTTGACATCATCCCTGTAAAAAAACTATAGTAGGATCATACAGAAACTGTTTTTCTGGATCTAACGAAACCGTTTGCATGAGGTAACCTGATGACTGGCTGGCTATTGGGGACGAAGTTAATCATCATTTTATACAGTATTTTTTGCTATATACTGACAGGGATGGCCAATCTGCCCCTGGTGCTGTTGCTGCTGCTTATTTATGTAATCACAAGTATGCTTCAAATCATTTTCCCAAGGAAATCCCTCAAAAAATTTTTGACTCTTTTGATTGGCGTTTTTCTGATTCTATCTATCGTCTATGCTTCTGAACTCTTTATTTTTCTTTTACCACTAAACCTTCTGGACTTATTTCACCAATACGGGAAGAATCCGTTATTTGCACTGATTCCGGCAACAATCCCTCTTTTCCTGCTCACCGGGGATATGCTCCCCGGATACCTGCTGATCGTTCTCCTGAGCACCTTAATCTATATGCTGTCCCTTAAATCCTCGCTGCGCATTGCCAGCCTGACCATGGACAACGATCATCTGAGGGGAAAAAATCATTCGCTTTACGGCCGTTTGCGTACCGGCTCCGAATATGAAACCCAGGTTAAGTATTTGACCCAGCTGGAAGAAAGGAATGCACTCGCGCAGAATATTCACGATAAAATTGGGCATGTCCTTGCCGGAAGCCTGTTTCAGCTCGAAGCTGCCCGCCTGGTGATTGAGAAGGACCAGAACAGATCGCAGGAGATCATTGCCAATGTCATCCATGTTCTGAAAGAAGGCATGGAGGATATCCGCTCCACACTCAGGACCATTAAACCGGCTCCGGAACAGCTAGGCATTAATCGTTTGAAAGTGATCCTAGATGAGGTTGCTTATAACAGCCAAATAAAAACGCATTTGAACTATCGGGGTGATCTGAACTGCATTACGCATGCTCAATGGCGGATCATCCTGGAAAATGTCCGGGAAGCATTGACGAATACGCTGAAATATTCATCCGCTGACAAAGTGAAAATAAACCTCGAGATCATGCATAAACTCATTAAGGTTGAAATAAAAGATAATGGCGTCGGCGCCGTAGCCATCAAAAAAGGATTGGGGCTGAAAGGGATGGAGGAAAGAACGGAAGTCAACGGAGGCAAACTGATTTTGGACGGTTCTAGTGGTTTCTCCGTCATTACCTTGCTCCCCGTGAAAGGAGCGGAAAATGCCAATTAAGGTACTGATTGCCGATGATGATATGCTGATCCGGGAAGGGCTTAAAATCATTCTCCAAAACGATGAACGTTTTGAAGTGTGCGCCTGTGCAGAAAATGGCCTGCAAGCCATCCAATCTTGCCAATCCCAGGAGGTTGATATTGCCCTGCTGGATGTCAGGATGCCGGTCATGGACGGCCTGCAGGCATCCAGGGAAATATCAGAAAAAACGACCGTTAAGCCACTGATCCTGACCACTTTTGACGACGACGACTTTATCCTGACAGCTGTAAAAAACGGTTCGAGAGGGTATTTATTGAAAAACAGTTCTCCTGACCGGATTATGGATGCTATCAAGATGGTATATGACGGCGGCATTGTAATGCAGGACAGTGTAATGGAAAAAATCCGGGAGGAACTGGTTACAAGTCCTAAAGTCAAGATTGCTGAAGACCTTTTCTCCGAAAGGGAAATGGATATCATCAAACTGATTGCCAAAGGACTGGCTAACCGGGAGATTGCGAGAATGCTTTTTGTTTCCGAAGGCACTGTCAAGAATTATATCACCTCCATCCTGAATAAGACCGGTCTTGAACACCGGACCCAGATTGCGATCTACTACTTGACGGGCGTCAGGCAATAAAGCATCTTCACAAAGAATTCCAGGATGATAACAAGCCCTTGGCCAAAAATATGACTTTTGTCATACAGAATGGGTGACCTTTTCTACTAACGAAAGGCACCTTTTTTTATTAGGATATAAGAAGGCAAAGAATAAGTAATAAGCAAATGTTACTTTGCACCAGCCGATTTTCATTATGATATATGATGAAACTAAAGAACAGACCAGAGAATGGAAGGAGCGATTTTGTATGAACATTCTGGTGATGGAGAATGTCACAAAAAAATTTGGTGATGTCATTGCTGTGGATAATATGAATGTCAGCATTGCAGAAGGAGAAATATTCGGGCTTTTGGGACCGAATGGCGCAGGTAAAAGTACTGCTATTAATATGATCATGGGCTTATTGTCCATTGATAAAGGGACCATCTCTATCTTAAACAAAGATACGCAAAGAAATAAAACATTTTCTAAGAAAAATACAGGCATTGTTCCACAGGATATTGCGATCTATGAAGACCTGACTGCACTGGAGAATGTCAAATTTTTTGCAGGCCTCTACGGTCTGCGGGGAACCGAGTTGAATGAAGCGGCACTGGAGGCACTCGAATTTACCGGATTAAGCGATAAAGCCAAAAGTTATCCCAAAAGCTTTTCCGGGGGCATGAAGAGACGGCTAAATATTGCCTGTGCAATTGCCCATAAACCGAAATTGATGATCATGGATGAGCCTACCGTAGGTATTGATCCGCAATCTCGTAATCATATCCTACAATCGGTTAAGAAATTGAATCAGATGGGATGTACAATGATTTATACCAGCCATTACATGGAAGAGGTCGAAGAAATCTGTTCCAAGATCGCAATCATGGATCACGGCAAAGTGATCGCCCTGGGCAGTAAAGAAGAGTTGAAAGCGCTGTTAACCGACGCCAATGTCGTCTGGATTACTATTAGCGACGCCATCTCCAAAGCCGATGAAAACAAAATCAGAGAAATCCCCGGAGTTCTCCAAATGGACATTGAAGAAAACACGATAAAAATAAGTACAGCCAAAGAGGTTCATAACCTCGACAAAATTATTGGTTACTTTACCGAAAATAAGTTCTCCATTAAAAGTGTTGAGAGCCGAACACCCGACCTGGAAACCGTGTTTCTGTCTCTGACCGGCCGTAGTTTAAGGGATTAGGTGACTGCTATGAGAATGATTTATATTATTTTCAAAGAATTTAAACAGAATATCCGGGATTTTAAAGCGAATATCATGATGGTCCTTTTCCCGATTGTCTTAATTGCGATTCTGGGTACAGCCTTTTCCGGCGTCTTTGCCAACGATATCAAATTAAATAATATTCACGTTCTGTATGCTGTCCAAAAAGATTCGGAACTTGCCGACGGTTTTCAGTCTTTTCGAAATTCATTGCAAGAACAGATGGAAATCACCTTTACCGAAACAACAAATATAGAGGAAGGTCTAAACAGTATAAAAAATGCCCAGTATTCCTGTTTCGTTCTGTTGACCGATGATCCTCAGGAAATTCGTGTCTATAAAAATGCGCGCTTTAGTTTCGAAGCTAATCTCGTAGAATCTTCCCTTGAAATTTTTGCAGCCAGATATGATGCCCTTAAGCTGATTGCCCAAACAAACCCTTCTGCTTTGGCAGGCATTATGGCTAGTCCGGCAGAAGATTACATCCAATCCGAGTCTCTGGACAAAAAAAGAGAACCTAGTTCCCTGGATTACTACGCCGTAACCATGCTGACACTCTTTTTACTGTACGCTTCGCTGACCGGATTCTGGTCCGTCAAAAATGAACAAAATTTAAAAACTGGCAACCGGATACTCTGCAGTCCTGTTACCAAAATCGAATTACTTGCAGGCAAAACGCTTGGCGGGCTTCTTGTAACCCTCATTCAGACAGCGGTCGTACTATTGTTCAGTTCGGTAGTTTTTAAGGTATACTGGGGAACAAACCTGCTATCGGTCGCGTTGGTCATTCTCTCCGAAGCTGTCCTCGCCGTCAGTCTGGGGACAGGGATTGCTTACCTGATTCGTAATGACGGCACTGGAGCTGCGTGTTTAAATATTCTAATTCCAATCATCGCTTTTTTTGGCGGAGGATATGTTCCGTTATCCTCACTCCAGGGACCACTTGCTGCAATTACGGCGCTGTCACCGCTGAAGTGGACGAATGAGGCCATTTTCAGATTGATCTATAACCAGGACTATCTAACGATGCTTCCAGCTATTTTGATCAACCTGGCTATTGCTGCGGCATTCCTGATGATCTCAGCATACCTGTCCAGAAAGGAGGCGGTCTGAATGAGAAACATTCTATTTTTAGTCAAAAACACCTTAAGAGTTACCTTTAGAAAAAAAGGCAATTATATTGTCTATCTGCTTCTGCCGCTACTTGGCATTGTCTTTTCCCTGGGAATCTACAGCGGCGCCAAATCACAACCTGTCCAAATTGGCGTGATTGATCAAGACCAAACCGCACTTTCAAGTTACCTCGTACAGAAAACTGCTAAAGCGGGAAACTATACGCTTAACCCCGTTCGAGAAGCAGAGATAAAAAACCGCCTATTCGATCAGACCCTGGCTGCAGCCGTCATCATCCCTGCCGGATATGAAAAAAGCATTATTGCCGGCTCTCCGGCGGCAATTGAAATTATTTCGTTAAAAGGAAAAGATATAACCGCCTGGCTGGAGCAGTCCTTCAATCTGCAAACCCAGAATCTGAAAGACCTGGCTGCCGCTTCCAATGGCGACCATAAGGCCTTCTGGGAGCTGTTTCAGAAATACAGCGGTAATCCGCTCCAAGTATCAGCCATTGAACTTCAGGATGAGAGTGTCAGCAAGGGTATTACCCTGACAAGCCTCGGCTTCCTGCTGATGTTCGTGATGCTCGGTGCAGGGCTGACTTCCCATGCTATCTTAAATGAAAAGCGATCCCGTACCTATCACAGAATCTGTGCAAGTCCCGTCTCAACCAAGGAATATCTGAGCGCCAATTCTTTAAGCAGCCTAATTATCGTTACCGCTCAAACACTCTTCATCATCCTGGCTTTACAAACCCTGTTCCGGATTGAGACCTATGTTCCCGCACCTCTTCTTTTCCTGATCCTGCTGCTGTTCGGCCTTGTTTCTATCGGAATCGGACTCATTACAACTGCGTTTTCAAGTTCGTCCTACATGGCAGGCACGCTTTCTACACTAATCATGACGCCAACCTGCATGCTGGGAGGATGTTTCTGGCCGGTGAGCCTGATGCCGGAAACCATGCAAAAAATTGCCCACTTTATGCCGCAATGGTGGGCGCTGGATGCGATCCAAAAAATACAAGACGGTGGAAATATGACGGAAATCCTAATGAATATTGCCATCTTGATTGCTTTCACTGCGGCTTTCTTTCTGATTGCCGTCTACCGGTTTGCCCGGGAAAGCAATGTCCAAAAATTCGTGTAACCTTTTTGTCATGTGCTACCAAAAGTTTGGTTTTACCTTAAGCTAACTTGAATACTTCCATACTAAAAAACTGCTTTCCTTCACCAACGTTCAGAAAGCAGTTTTTAATTTGTAAAGACATGTTCTTACATTTGCTTCAAAAGCTTATCCAGCTCTCCGTTCATAAAGTTATAATTATGACCGTCTTCTGGATACTGTTCCCCAACTACATCATTCTTGTAGCTTTCCAAAGCATCCAAAATGATGGAATTCAGGTTTACATACTTCTTGACAAATTTGGGGGTGAAAGCGTCAAAGAACCCCAGCGCATCGTGGACGATCATCAGCTGTCCATGAACATACGGACCTGCTCCGATCCCAATAACCGGGATATTTGCTCTTTCCGCAACAATTTTGCCGACTTCAGGCGGTATAGCTTCCAGCAGCAGCAGACTGATACCAGCTTCCTCAAGAATCCGAGCATCTTCAATAATCTTTAAGGCACCTGCACAATCACGGCCCTGGGATTTGAATCCGCCTAACTGAGCCATCGATTGCGGGGTTAAGCCGAGATGTCCCATCACAGGAATGGTCGCTTTGACCATAGCTTCGACAGTATCCGCCATATTGGATCCGCCCTCCAGCTTGACCGCATCGCAGCCAGCCTCTGCCATAAAACGGCTTGCATTGCGAATAGCTTCTTTTTTGCTGATCTGATAGGTCATGTAAGGCATATCGCCGACTAAGTATGCCGTGGGTGCACCTTTACGGACTGCCTTGGCATGTGTGACCATCGTATCCAGGTCCATGCCCAGGGTCGTTTCTTCTCCTAGAACGGTCATCGCCATAGAATCTCCGACAAGTATAATATCGATACCAGCCTTCTCTTCGAGAAGCGCCATTGGATAGTCATAGCACGTAAGCATGGTAATTTTTTCACTTAAATTCACTTTGTTCTGTAACGCATTGATGTTGACTTTCGACCGCATTTTCTCTTTCCCTCCAAAAAATATAAGAACAATTCCTTAAAATCATTTACCATATAATATATACTATTCGCCTTCAATTGTCTACCCCTTGCCGACACTTTTCCACAAGGGGAGTACACCAATTAATGACAATGTCGAAAAATCAAAAAAGCTGACATCGTATAAAACGACACCAGCTTGTAAAAATCAATGAATTTAACCCATTGTCCTAAATTCCCAGATGTTTTCCTAAAAACTGTCCTGTATACGAGGCCGGAACCGCGGCAATTTCCTCTGGCGTACCGACTGCCACAATCTCGCCTCCCCGGCTGCCGCCTTCGGGACCGAGGTCGATGATATAATCGGCGGTTTTAATCACGTCCAGATTATGCTCAATGATCAAAACGGAATCGCCCGCCTCAACGAGGCGCTGCAGAACCTTCAATAGCTTATCCACATCGGCGACGTGCAGGCCGGTCGTCGGTTCATCCAGAATATACAGCGTTTTCCCCGTACTGCGGCGGCTGAGCTCCGTAGCCAACTTAACACGCTGGGCCTCTCCCCCGGAAAGGGTCGTAGCCGGTTGCCCAAGCTTGATGTAGCCTAAGCCAACATCCTGCAGCGTCTGCAGCTTCCGAGCAATCCGAGGTACAGCCCCGAAAAATTCGACCGCTTCAGCAACCGTCATGTCGAGGATCTCCGCAATATTTTTCCCTTTAAAGCTTACCTCCAGGGTCTCCCGGTTGTAACGTTGCCCGCGGCATACCTCACACGGGACATAGACATCCGGAAGAAAATGCATTTCAATTTTTATGATTCCGTCTCCCCGGCACGCCTCACAGCGTCCGCCTTTGACATTGAAGCTGAACCGGCCTTGTTTATAGCCTCTGATTTTCGCTTCCGGCGTCTGGGAAAAGAGGTCCCGGATAAAATCAAATAGTCCGGTGTACGTGGCCGGATTGGATCGCGGTGTACGCCCGATCGGAGACTGGTCAATGTCAATAACCTTGTCGACATACTCCAGCCCTTTGAGCTCCTGGTAAACCCCGGGACGGACTTTGCTGCTAATTTTGAGTTCCATCTGAAGCCCTTTGAATAATATTTCGTTGACCAGCGTGCTTTTGCCCGATCCGGACACGCCTGTTACACAAGTCATCACACCCAATGGAAATTTGGCATGAAGCTGTTTCAGGTTGTTCTGGGCTGCACCAACTACTTCAAGCCATTTTCCGTTCGGCCGGCGCCGTTCAGCCGGGACTTCAATCTTTTTACGACCGGTCTGATACTGCCCGGTAATCGAAGCTTCACACGCCTTAATCGCTTCCAGATCTCCCTGCGCCACAATATGCCCGCCATGAGCTCCGGCACCAGGGCCGATATCAATGATATGGTCGGCCTCCAAGAGCGTATCCTCATCATGTTCCACGACCAAAAGCGTGTTCCCCAAGTCCCGCAGTTTTTTCAACGTATCCAGCAGTTTAGCGTTATCGCGCTGGTGCAGACCGATGCTTGGCTCATCCAACACATACAGCACGCCGGTGAGACTCGATCCAATCTGCGTGGCCAGACGGATCCTCTGGGCTTCCCCGCCTGAAAGAGTCCCGGCGGCACGATCCAGCGTCAGGTAGTCCAGCCCGACATTAACCAGAAAACCAAGCCTTTCCCTGATCTCTTTTAAAACCTGGCGCGCAATCATCTGTTCCTTTTCACTTAGAACAATCTTTTTAAAAAAGTCCAGGGACTCCATCACGGTAAGCCGGGTCAGCTCATAGATGGATAAACGATTAATCTTTACAGCCAGCGCTTCCGGTTTCAGCCTCTTGCCCTGACAAGCCGGGCAAGGCCGTTCTGTCATCAGACCTTCTATTTCATTCCGGACATAGTCCGAGGTCGATTCCTTATATCGGCGGTTAAAATACGGAACCAGTCCTTCAAAAGGCGCTTTCCAATATTTTAATTCATCAAAGACATTGTAGTAACTGAATTTTATCGGTGAATCAGAGCCATAGACCAGGGCCTGCCACTGCTCCGGTGTCAGATCTTTCACCGGGCAATCCAGACTGAACTCGAATTTTTCGGCTAGCCCCTGCAGCAGGGCAGGATAATAGCTCGAACTCGATTTCGCCCACGGCACGATTGCACCTTCATTGATCGACTTGCTGCGGTCGGAGATAATCAGATCAATATCTGCTTCCAGATTCGCCCCGAGTCCGGTACACGACGGACAGGCCCCGAATGGGCTGTTGAAAGAAAACAGTCTTGGAGCAATCTCGTCGATTGCGATTCCGCAGTCCGGGCACGCAAAATTTTCGCTGAACAGAATCTCTTCCTGACCCGCGATGTCAACCAGAACCGTGCCTTCGGCGAGCTTCAGCGCAGTCTCGATTGAGTCGGCAAGCCGGGCGGTGCTGTCGGGCTTCAGGGAGATTCTATCGACAACCACATCAATGGAGTGCTTTTTGTTTTTTTCAAGAAGTATTTCCTCACTGAGATCTCTGATTTCTCCGTCCACCCTCACCCGGACGTAGCCGCTTTTTCTGACCTGTTCGAGTGTCCGGACGTGCTCTCCTTTTTTTCCTTTGATCACCGGTGCTAGAATCTGCAGACGGGTTTTCTCCGGATAGCTCAGTAATTGATCTACCATCTGCTGGACGGTCTGTTGGCTGATCTCTTTACCGCAGTTCGGACAATGCGGATGACCGACCCTCGCATAAAGCAGTCTGAGATAATCATAGATTTCCGTTACCGTTCCTACGGTTGATCGCGGATTGCGGCTGGTCGTCTTCTGATCAATGGAGATTGCGGGTGATAGCCCTTCAATATAATCGACATCCGGTTTGTCCATCTGCCCCAGAAACTGGCGGGCATAAGCTGAAAGAGATTCAACATAACGTCTTTGCCCTTCAGCGTAAATGGTGTCAAAAGCCAGAGATGATTTTCCTGAGCCGGACAGGCCGGTAATCACGACGAGCTTGTCCCGCGGAATATCGACATCAACGTTTTTGAGGTTATGAACACGGGCGCCCCTAACCTTGATATAATCCTGGGTCATACATTTCCTCCATATAGCTTCTAAAGATAATATGGCAATGTTTTTACTTGATTCTGTTGCTTAACTCTTCTACTTGAATTCTAATGCTCAATTCTCTTCTTTTTCAACATGATTCTTTACTAATAGCCACGATCTTATCTTACACCAAAAAACAGAAAAAGGGAACATTTGTTCGCATTCATTTACCCTCTTTTTTTACGTGATCTGTTCTGTTTCTCGGAAGGATAGTTTTTGCCGGATTTAGAGTGACTGCTCCTTGTCATACCAGCATACTCTCCTTTCAGTTCAATAATCGCATCCCTCAAATCAGCTGCGCGTTCAAAATCCAGTTCTCTGGCAGCCTTAAGCATCTCTTCTTCCAGGACCTGAATAGTTTTCTCCTGTTCCTCAGGTGTTAACTTGACGCCTTTTTCCCCATAGGCCGTCTTTTTCTCCGCAACTTTCGTCGCTTCAGGCACTTCATAAATCTGCTTGTGAATGGTCTGTGGGATAATTCCATGTGTTCTGTTATATTCTTCCTGGATCGCCCGGCGACGGTTGGTCTCACCAATCGCGGCTTTCATGGATTCCGTCATATTGTCCGCATACATGATGACTTTTCCGTTGACATTACGTGCCGCCCGGCCGACAGTCTGGATCAAAGACCTTTCCGATCTTAAGAACCCTTCCTTATCAGCATCAAGAATCGCCACAAGGGATACCTCAGGCAGATCAAGTCCTTCCCTTAAAAGATTAATTCCGATAATCACATCGATTTCTCCGAGACGGAGTTCTCTTAGGATTTCAAGCCTCTCAAGGGTTTGGATATCAGAATGAAGATATCTGACATTAATATTCAACTGTTTCAGATAGTCGGTCAGGTCTTCGGCCATTCTCTTAGTCAGCGTTGTCACGAGGATTCTTTCGTCCCTGACAATCCGCTGACGGATCTCGCCGATCAGGTCATCAATCTGCCCCTGAGTGGGCTTCACAATGATTTCGGGATCAATCAGGCCTGTAGGCCGGATAATCTGCTCGACAACCTCGCGGCAGTGCTCCATCTCGTATGGTCCGGGGGTCGCACTGACGTAGACCCTTTGAGGTACAACCATTTCGAATTCAGGAAAACGCAGCGGCCGGTTATCTATGGCTGAAGGCAGACGGAAACCATGTTCCACCAGTGTACTTTTCCGCGAGCGGTCCCCTTCGTACATACCTCTGACCTGAGGCAGCGTCTGATGCGATTCATCAATGAACATTAAAAAATCATTCGAAAAAAAATGCAGCAGGGTATAGGGTGTTTCCCCTGGTTTCCGAAACGTAAGATGCCGGGAATAATTTTCAATACCGTTGCAATATCCCATCTCTCGGAGCATTTCAATATCGTAGCGAGTTCTCTGTTCAATGCGCTGAGCCTCCAGCAGCTTTTCCCGGGAGCGGAAATATGCCAGACGCTCTTCAAGCTCCTGCTCAATATTTTCAGCTGCAAGCATTAATTTATCACGTTCGGTAACATAGTGGGAGTTCGGAAAAATAGAGATATGTTTTCTTTCTCCCAGGATTTCACCGGTCAGAAGATTCACCTCGTAAAGATGCTCAATTTCATCGCCGAACATTTCGATCCGGACTGCTTTTTCATCCGTAGAAGCAGGACATACCTCGACGACATCCCCTCTTACCCGGAAAGTTCCGCGATAAAAGGCAGTATCATTCCGATCGTACTGGATTTCAACCAGCTTGCGCAGCATCTGATTGCGCTCTATTTCCTGGCCCTGCCGCAAAGACAGAACCATATCCCGGTACTCGTCCGGGGATCCCATACCATAGATGCAGGAAACACTGGCAACAACGATGACATCTCTTCTTTCAAACAAAGCTGCTGTGGCCGAATGCCGCAGCTTTTCTATTTCCTCATTAATAGAAGCGTCTTTTTCAATATAGAGGTCATTGGATGGAACATAAGCTTCCGGCTGATAATAATCATAGTAACTGACAAAATATTCAACCGCATTCTCTGGGAAAAATTCCTTAAACTCGCAGTACAGCTGTCCGGCCAGCGTCTTGTTATGTGCCAGAACCAGGGTGGGCTTTTGAACGCGTTCGATAATGCTGGCCATCGTAAATGTTTTGCCTGATCCGGTAACCCCCAGCAGCGTCTGGTGTTTTTTGCCGGCAAGGACGCCTTCAGCAAGCTTGTCCACTGCCTGGGGCTGATCTCCGGAAAGACTATAAGGAGCCCGCAGTTGAAATTCCATAGAATATCCCTCCATCAAAGACAGTATATTTATTATATCATTTTGTTCTTATTCCCGCATTTTTCTTTCATCCTTGATGGAGGTCCGTCAAAATACTGCTCAGGAGCTCGCTGCGAAAATGGTCCAATCCCCTGAAATTCACGGAGTCATTAATTAAATTTTTTAATTCGAGGCGCTTCTTTCTGTATTGTTCAAGAATAGCTATCAGCTCCGTACTGTGACCCATCCGGAAACCCTGCTCTTCAATCCGGCAGGGATTGCCTTTCCAGACAGCCAGGTTCTTTTCCGGGAAGAGCAGACCGATGATTGTGTACGGTTTTAGCGGATGAACAATGATTTCCATGGCCTGCCCCAGGCATTTAACCTCTTCGAGCAGTACCCGCAGAAGGTGAGCTGACTCTTCGCCGTCCAGGCAAATCCGGTCAAAATCCCGAATATATCTCGGAGCAAGATTTAGCCACCCCTCTAATTGAAGGCTATGGAGAAAATAAAACGACAGATTGTTTGCTTTTATTCTGGAAAGGATTCGCGTGATCTCATCAATATGCGGCGAGTCATCACCTTGCTGGCCGCCTTGCTGATCGCCTTTCCAGGCCAAAGACAGGACAGTGTCCATGTTCCTGGTTTTGTCTTGACAGGCGGACCCATCCTCCTCATATTCCTTTTCTTTTTTTGGCACATAGTCTTTTCCAAGCTGGGCAATGATGTCCTGCTCAATGTCAGCAAGACTTGCTCCGAGCTGACTGATTTTTGGACTGTACTCTTCCAGTCTGCTCTGGCGGCAGAAGGAAGAAAAATCAATTTCACGGTGGTATGGACCGCTAAAGTTTGATTGCCAGTTAAATTCATTCTTATCGAGTAAGCATATTTTATGCTTGGGCAGATACAGACCGGCAACTGAATCGGCTTCCCTAATCGACCTGATATAATCAATATCATTTCCACGGTCAATTAGCTGAATGCCGATGAGCTTCATCATGGTTGATTTTCCGGTACCCGGACCGCCCGTAAGAAGATATGTATATTTAATTTCTTTCAGCAGTTCCGGCAGCAGTGATACGTAACCGTAAGGCGTGAATGCCTCAATATAATAGTGACGAATCTCACTTGTATTCCCCATGATGATTCCTCCAGTTCAATAATGTCTGTGAGATATTCTATGCAAATGGAACAGCCGGCGTGCTTCGCCCACAGCGAAACTGTGTCAGACTGATCATAGGGATAATAAGCAGATCTGCTTTAACTCTCTATGTGTATGTTTATTTTAAGAATGTATTACTAGGATGAGATTGCTCGTTAAATAAATCCGCAGCAGAACGGGTTTAATCATTCGTTCCGCTGCGGATTCTGTTTAGAGAAAAACACCTTTGACGTTTTCCATTTGGCTGAATAAAGATACTGTATCCTATTCTATCCTACTGAATTTTCTGCAGCAGGGCTTCAACCGCCTTGCTCAGCTGACTGTCGAAGACAGGCTCGGTGGGAAGGATGGTAGGCTTTTCTCCTTCTTTAAGTTCGACTTCAACATCGGGCTCGATTCCCAATTTATTAATATCATTTTTTTTCGGTGTCAAATATTTGTCCGTCGTCAGCTTTACGCTGGTGTTGCCATCAAGGGTAAATACCGTCTGCACGACACCCTTGCCATACGTCTTCGTCCCAACCAAAGTCCCGCTTCCGTAATCCTTGACTGCCCCGGATACAATTTCTGCTGCTGAGGCTGTATATTCGTTGGTTAAAATGACAATGGGCATATCGATATATTCAGCAGTCGATTCTTTCGTATCTACGACGGCGTTTCTATTCACGATGTGAACAATCGGCCCCTCCGGCACCAAAAAACTTGCTACTTTAATTGCGGCATTGACTTCTCCTCCGTAATTATAACGAAGATCAATAATTAAACCCTTATATTTAGTCAGATCCATCTTCTGTAAAACCTTCTCAAGTTCATCTCCTGTATTCATATTGAAACTGGAGATATCAATCAGCCCGATATCAGGCCTTCCCGGCAGGGAGATCCCTTCAACCGTCGGAACATTGATATAGTCACGGATAAGACTTACAGTAAATTCTGTCTTCGTCTTCGGCCGGTAAATTTTAACCGTCACCTTGGTCCCGGGCTCTCCTCTTAAAATCGCGACTGCTTCATCTTGGCTGATCGTGGAAACATCGGTCTCGTCAATTTTGGTGATAATATCTCCCGCTTCGAGTCCTGCCCTTTCAGCTGGAGAACCTTTGATCGGACGCATAACAACTAATTTTTCCGGATCTGCCGTACTTAAATGTACACCGATCCCCCCAAAGGTACCCTGGATCGAATTCATCAGCACTTTGTTTTCCTCGGCATCCTGGAAAGATGAATACGGGTCCAGCGAACTGACCATCCCTTCGATTGCCCCGTCAACGAGTCCCGCACGGGATGTTCCATTTAAATACTGGGTGTCAATAAGATAGACCACCCGCATAAGCCTTCCAAGGTGATCATAATTGGCCAGTACAAATCCACCAACAACAAGTGCCAGCCCCAGACAAAATATCAGGCCGACTGCGGCGGCCTGTATAAAAGCTTTTTTCCAATTCAAACGGTTGAACAAACGTCCACTTCCCTATCAAACTCATTTATTCTTTGTTAGTATATGCAGACTTGTACAAGTTAAGTCCAATTGATTAAAAATAGGCCATCGGGTTCGTCGGAGTGCCGTCTTTACGCACTTCAAAATGCAGGTGAGCCCCGGTACTCCATCCTGTTGATCCAACATAACCGATTGTTTGGCCGGCTACCACTGTTGTCTTGACTGCAACTGCCCTTGAAGACATATGGCCGTAAAGCGTTGAAATTCCATTACCATGGTCGATAATAATGGCATTTCCATAGGCGCCGTACCAACCGGAAAAGATCACCGTACCGGATCCTGCTGCTACAATCTTCGCCCCGTATGGTGCACCGATATCAACGCCGGTGTGCAGTTTATACTGTTTTGTTATCGGATGAACCCTGTATCCGAAAGTACTGGTAATATACTTGTATCCTGGAGCAGGCCAGACACTAACTGTCCCAGTAACTCCTCCGGTGTTATTCTTCTGCAATTCACGAATTTTTGACTCAAGTGCTTTGGAGTCCTTCTCCAGCTTATCAATTTGTTCGAGCAGCGCTTCCTGATCCTCCTTATTCTCAGCGAGTGCTACTTCTTTTTTTGACTTGCTGCTGTCCAAATAATTCCTTGCTGCTTCCGCCTGTTGTTTTAAGTTCTCCGCCTCATCCATTTTAGCGACTAGAAGTTCCTTTTTTTCATCTAAATCCTGTTTCTGAACGCGAATATCGCTTAAAATGGTTTGATCATTTTCAACTAGGCAGCTTAGATATTCTACTCTGGAAATGAAGTCGGATAAATCTGTGGATTGGAATAGAACTTCCAGATAGTTTACCTGACCTTCTTCATAGATCGCGCGTACCCGACTGCGCAGGGTATCTTGTCTTCCTTTCAGTTCCTGCTGCTTGGCTGTCACTTCCGCTTGAATCGCCGTTACTTCTTCCTGGGCATTCGCATAGGCGTTTTCTTTTTGATCCAGATCCACTTCAGCATCAGAAATCTGGGTTGTCAGCTGCTGAATCTGTTTCTCCATTTGTTGAGCTTTAGTTGTCAGGCTCTTCAGGCTTCCTTCCGCGTTTTTCTGCTGATTAAGAATCTTTTCCTGCTGCTTAAGGGCATCAGACAGTTCATCCGCGGTCACAGGAAAATTGAAAGTAACCATTAGGGTTAAAACAATCAACAAAACAGCCGGTCTTGTCTTTTTAATCATATTTTACGCCATTCCTCCCAAATAAAACTCAAAGCTCGTTAACCTTTGACGTCTAAAACCATAGAAAACTTATTTTAAAGGTTCAAAAATTTTCGTACAGAGAACGCACTTGCCAGAAATCCCATGGAAACTCCGCCCAGAACCATCAGCAAAAGCACATTGATAATGAACTGTTGACTGCTGACAACAGGCAGGAAACTCAAGGTCGATATAATATACTGAAGGAGCCAAGTATAGGTAGACCCAACCAGCGCAACGGCCAGGATTGCCCCGACCATACCGATGACAATCCCTTCGATAATAAAAGGCCAACGGACAAAGGATTTGCTGGCACCAACCAGGCGCATGATTTGAATCTCTTTCTCTCTTGAATTTACATTGGTTTTAATATTTAAAACAATTAAGAAGAAAGAAGCACAGGTAAATGCGGCAACAACGCCAATCCCAACCCAGCGAAGCCACTGAGTAAAGACAATCAGTTTTTCAACAAAGCCCTGTCCATAACGGACTTTTTCGACTCCGGTTAACCCACTTACCTGGGAAGTGATGTCTTTGACGAGACGGGCATCGGTCGTTGTAATTGTAATCTTATCCGGAAATGGGTTCACTCCGCCCAAATCCTCCAGAAGAGAGTCGGAACCCATAGATTCCTGAAATTCTATAATAGCCTGATCTTTAGTGGTAACCGTAACGGTTGCGACACCTTCAAGTTTTTGAATCTGACTTTTTAAATCGGTAATTTGTGCTGTCTCCAGATGATCATTTAAAAACACGGCAATTTCTACCTGGGATTCAAAAGTCTCGGCAATGTTCGATGTGTTGACTAAAAAGAAAACCGAATAACCAAGGATTGTTAAAGAAATCATCACTGTTAAAATGGATGCGGCACTGAGCCAGAAATTTCGTTTCAATGATACCAGAGACTGGATTAGAACATATTTTGCTGAGTTAAGTGACAATTTTATATGCCCCCTCTATGCTGTCATCAACAATCCTGCCTTCTTCAATCTTTATTACCCTCTTATTCATTTGTTCAATAATGTACCTGGCATGTGTTGCCATCACGACCGTGGTACCCAGCTTATTGACATGGTTCAGCAGTTCCATGATACTCCAGGAAGTATCGACGTCGAGATTCCCTGTGGGTTCATCCGCAACCAGCAAAGCGGGTTTGTTGACCAGCGCTCTGGCAATGCAAACGCGCTGTTGTTCGCCTCCTGAAAGTTCGGAAGGGAAGGCATTCTTTTTCTTAGCAAGGCCAACCAAATCCAAAATCGTATTCGTATTATCTCTGGTTTCTTTCATACTTTTACCAATAACCTGCTGGGCAAAAGCAACGTTTTCAAACACGGTTTTTGCCGGGAGCAGCTTGAAATCCTGAAAAATAACACCAATTTTTCTTCTGATCAATGGCACATGGCTGGAAGACATTCTGACAAGATTAACATTATCGATAAGTACCTGTCCCCGCGTGGCAATTTCTTCCCGGTAGAGCAGTTTGATCAGTGTCGATTTGCCAGCCCCGCTGGCACCAACCAGAAATAGAAAATCTCCCTTAGCAACGTCTAGATTGACGCCGAACAGAGCACGGGCACCATTCGGATAAATTTTAGAAACATTCTTTAGCTTAATCATTCATTGTCCTCCGGAAGCCTATTAACACTTAATTCTTCGACATTTTGTGTTATTTTCCTGTCTAAGACAACTAAAAAAATTAAACATTTCCTGAAAAATGGCAAAATCTCAGAAATGCATTCCACAATTGTTAAACGAATAGTGTAAAAAATGAATATATTGACAAATGACGGCAATTGAAAGAACAAATTGAGCAAAAGTAAAAAGCAGAATACTCCTCTTTAGGAATATCCTGCTTATATTTGTTCTGAAGCTCTTTATTTTTTGGCAATGACTCGTTTTACAGCTTCGATAATGTCTTTTGCTGTAAGATGATATTTCACCAGCAATTCATCCGGACGACCGGACTCCCCAAAAACATCATTGATCCCGATCCGGCAGAGTGGAACAGGACAATTTTCGCTTAATACTTCTGCCACAGCACTTCCAAGCCCGCCAATAATACTATGCTCTTCTGCAGTGACAACCGCTCCGGTTCGTTGCGCCATTTGGATAATGGTCTGTTTGTCCAGCGGCTTAACAGAAGCACAATTGACAACCGCAACATTGAAATCCTGCCCGCTAAGTTCATTCGCGGCCTTCAGCGCTTCCGCCACCATAAGTCCATTTGCAATTATGACAGCATCTTTGCCGTCTTTCAGTACATTGGCCTTGCCAATCTCAAACTGATAGGAAGCAGACTCAAAGAGCACCGGTAACGCCAGTCTGCCGAGCCGAATATAGACAGGACCCTGGTAAGCTGCAGCGGCTTTGATGACCTGACTCGTTTCCTCTGCGTCAGCAGGAACCAGTACTGTCATGTTCGGCACCGAACGCATCAGCGCCACATCCTCCACCGCTTGGTGGGAGGCACCGTCTTCACCTACACTGATTCCCGCATGAGTAGCCGCAATCTTCACATTGAGTTTCGGATAAGCGATGGAATTTCTGATCTGTTCGAAGGCCCTTCCTGTCGCAAAGATTGCAAAGGTACTCGCAAAAGGAATTTTGCCCGCCGCTGCCAGCCCTGCAGAAACCCCCATTAAATTTTGTTCGGCTATCCCCATGTTGATAAAACGCTCCGGAAAGACCTTGGCAAAATCAGCCGTTTTTGTTGATTTGGACAAATCGGCATCCAAAACAACAATATCCTTATTCTCCTCGCCAAGCTGCACAAGCGTTTTTCCGTAGGCATCTCTTGTTGCAACTTTTTGCGCTTTATTCAGATCAAACATCTCTGCCATTAGTTTTCACCTCTCAGTTCAGCCAGGGCTGCTTCCGCTTGATCAGGACTGGGTGCATTTCCATGCCAGCCCGCCTGGTTTTCCATAAAGGATACCCCTTTTCCTTTAATGGTTTTGGCGATAATCATTGTCGGTTTGCCCTGCACTTGTTTCGCTGCTTCCAGGGTATCCGTCAGTGCTTGAATGTCATGACCATTAATCTCCAAAACATTCCATCCAAAGGCTCTCCATTTGTCGGCAAGTGGAGAAGAATTCATGACTTTTTCCGTTGCCCCGTCAATTTGAAGCCCGTTAAAGTCGAGAATGCCAATCAAATTATCGAGCTGATAATGGGCTGCCGCCATTGCCGCTTCCCAAACCAGACCCTCATTCATTTCACCATCACCTACGAGGCAATATACTTTGTAGGTTTTTTGATCCATTTTGCCGGCTAGGGCCATACCGACTGCCGCTGAAATACCCTGTCCCAGAGAACCTGTGGACATATCGACTCCCGGGACCTTTTTCATATCCGGGTGCCCCTGAAGAAAGTGCCCGGTCTGCCGAAGATGCTGCAGTTCTTCGCGCGAAAAATATCCTTTCTCCGCCAAGGCTGCATATAGTACCGGGGCAGCATGCCCTTTACTGAGCACGAAACGATCCCGCTCGGACCATCCAGGATTGGCCGGATCAATATTCATGATTCGGAAATATAAGACAGCAAGGATATCTGCGGCCGAAAGGCTGCCGCCAGGATGGCCTGATTTAGCTTTTAGCAGCATTTCGATGATGTCCTGACGTATTCTGCAAGCGATTTTTTTTAAATGTGACATGTTATAAGGGTCCTCCTTTGCTTTGTTCCGATCCTTTGTTCCGAGTTATTTATTCTGTCCGACGATATGCTGAAGGTACGTCGAAATGAATGGATCAATTTCCCCGTCCATCACCGCATTGACATTCCCAGTTTCATAGCTGGTCCGATGGTCTTTAACCATGCTGTATGGATGAAAGACATAAGACCGAATCTGGCTCCCCCAGGCAATATCATTTTGCTCTCCACGGACCTCAGATATTTCCTCTTCCTGTTGTTTTCGCTTTAATTCTAAAAGCTTTGCCTGAAGAACCCGCATGCAATAAGCCCTGTTCTGAATCTGTGAGCGTTCGCTCTGACACTGAACAATAATTCCGGTAGGAAGATGGGTGATCCGGACTGCCGAGTCCGTTTTATTAACATGCTGCCCGCCGGCTCCGCCTGAACGGTACGTGTCCACCTTTAAATCTTCAGCATCAATGGTTATTTCCGTATCATCAGTGACTTCGGGAATCACATCGACTGAGGCAAAGGAAGTGTGCCGCCGTCCGGAGGCGTCAAAAGGAGAGATACGCACCAGACGGTGTACCCCTTTCTCACATTTGGTATAGCCATAGGCATTTTCCCCGGCTAATGAAAATGTCGCACTTTTAATACCTGCTTCTTCTCCCGGGAGAAGATCAAGCGTCTCGACTTTAAATCCCCGGCGTTCACCCCAGCGTACATACATCCTGTACAGCATCTGTACCCAATCTTGGGATTCTGTCCCGCCTGCACCGGAATGCAACGTTATAATCGCATTATTACGGTCATAAGGCCCGCTGAGCAAGATCTCAAGCTCCAAATCAGCAAACGTGTTTTTCAATTCAACAATGGTGTTTTCAATTTCCGGTTCCAAAGAGATATCGTCTTCCTCTACAGCCAGCTCCCAGAGCCCAGCAATGTCCTCAATCTGTTCCTGAAGCTGTTGATGAACCGTAACCTTATCCTTCTCTCGGGTCAATTCCTGCATAACCTTTTGCGCTGCAGAAGGGTCATCCCAGAAGCCAGGTTTGTTGAGTTCGTCCTCAAGCTTGGCAATCTTTATCTGACGGCCAGCAACGTCAAAGAGAAACCCTCAAATCTGCTAAACGCATTTTTAGATTCTCAATTTCTTTCTTCCAATCGGTGAGCATTTTTCCACCCCTAGATTATTTTTTCCAAAGCTTATTAAAGTAAAACAAATCTGTTTTGTCAATACTTTATTTAGCTGTTGATTCCGCAACATTTTTTATATTTCTTCCCGCTTCCGCAAGGACAGGGATCATTCCGGCCAATCTGCTCCCCGATTTTACGGGGCTTTTTGATATGTTCCTGTTCTTCCTCATAACGGTTCTCTGAGACCTTTTGTGCCTGTTCAGGGACCTGCGTTGTAATCCGAGGCGTTACTCTCAGGATATAAGTAGCGACGTCCTCCTGGATGGATTCTACCATGCCCTGAAACATATCAAAAGCTTCATTCTTGTATTCAAGGAGCGGATCACGCTGTCCGTAAGCTCTTAAACCAATCCCCTCCCGAAGGCTGTCCATCGCATCAAGGTGTTCCTTCCAACGGGTATCTACAACCTGAAGGACTACTGCTCTTTCAATTTGGCGCATAAGCTCTGAACCGTACTGGGCTTCTCTGCTCTCATATAATTCATGTATACCGTCAATCAATAGCTCTTCAACTTCTTCTTTAGCTAAATTACCAATCTGTTCAGGTGTAAATTCATGATCAGGTAAAATAACATTGTCGACATAATCTAGGAAACTGACCATATCCCATTCTTCCGGATACGGACTGTTTCCGCTGTAACGTGCAATGGTATCAGCAATGACTTTTTCAATCATTTCCATTACCTGTTCCTTAAGGTTTTCTCCTGTAAGAACGGATCTGCGCTGTGAGTAGATAATCTCACGCTGCTTGTTCATGACATCGTCATAATTCAGCACGTGTTTACGGATGTCAAAGTTTCTGCCTTCGACTCTCTTTTGGGCTGTTTCAATACTGCGGCTCACAATTCTGGATTCGACAGGAACACTATCATCCATCCCGAGTTTGTCCATCAGTCCTGCAATATTGTCGCCACCGAAAAGCCGCATCAAATCATCATCAAGCGAAATATAGAACTGGGAAGATCCCGGGTCACCCTGACGTCCGGAACGTCCCCGCAGCTGATTATCAATCCGGCGGGATTCATGCCTTTCCGTTCCGATAATATGCAATCCGCCAAGTTCTTTGACGCCTTCCCCAAGAACAATATCTGTTCCTCTGCCTGCCATATTGGTTGCAATGGTTACCATACCCGGTTCCCCCGCCTTGGCGACGATCTGGGCTTCCAGTTCATGAAACTTAGCATTTAGCACCTGGTGCGGAACACCTTTCTTTTTTAGCATGTCGCTGAGCTTCTCGGATTTTTCAATGGAAATCGTTCCAACAAGTACTGGCTGACTCTTGGCATTCTTCTCCGCAATGTCCGCAACTACGGCGTTAAACTTGCCCTCTTCCGTCCTGTAGATAACATCAGGCAGATCCTGTCTGACCATTGGAAGATTTGTCGGCACTTCTACGACGTCCAACCTGTAAATATTAATAAATTCTTGTTCTTCCGTTTTCGCGGTACCAGTCATGCCGCCAAGTTTCTTAAACATCCGAAAAAAGTTTTGAAACGTAATGGTTGCCAGCGTCTGAGACTCTCTCTCAATCTTGACGTTTTCCTTGGCTTCAATCGCTTGATGAAGTCCCTCGCTGTATCTGCGTCCAAACATTAAGCGGCCTGTAAATTCATCAACAATAATAACCTGGCCATCCTTCACCACATAGTCGCGGTCACGCTTGAACAGGGTATGCGCTTTCAAAGCCTGATTGACGTGATGCGCAACTTCATTGTGCAGGTCATCGTATAAGTTATCCACCCCAAGCATGGTTTCAACCCTGGATACCCCATTCTCCGTCAATGTTACAACTCTGTCTTTTTCATTAACATGATAGTCTTCCTCCGGTTTAAGGCGGGGGACAACCTTTGCAACTCGGTAATACAGCTCTGTAGGTTTATCAGCTTCTCCGGAAATAATCAGTGGTGTCCTGGCTTCATCGATCAGAATCGAGTCAACTTCGTCCACAATGGCATAATTGAGCTCCCGTTGGACGACAGCGGCAGGATTGACGGACATATTATCTCTTAGATAGTCGAATCCGAATTCATTATTCGTGCCATACGTAATGTCGGCATTATAGCTAGTCCGCCGTTGTTCGTGCGTAAGACCATGCACGATCAAACCAACGGATAAACCAAGGAAGTTATAAACCTGTCCCATCCAGTTGGCATCACGGGTAGCCAGATAATCGTTAACCGTCACAACATGGACACCCAGCCCGGTTAAGGCATTTAGATACGTAGGCAAGGTTGCAACCAGCGTTTTGCCTTCCCCTGTCTTCATTTCAGCGATTCTTCCATCGTGAAGGACCATTCCGCCGATAAGCTGAACATCATAGTGCCGCTGTCCGAGAACTCTTTTTGAAGCCTCCCTGACGACTGCAAAGGCTTCCGGCAAAAGATCATCCAATGTCTCGCCCTGTTCCAGTCTTTCCTTGAATTCTACTGTTTTTGCTCTGAGTTCATCATCAGAGAGCACCTGTATAGATGGTTCCAGCTGATTGATTTTATCAACTTTCTTTTGGTACTTTTTTATATCTCTGGCGTTGTCATCAATCAAATTTTTTAAAAAACCCATTTTGGTCCACCTTTCACCTTGCGCGGTGTGCTTAATATGATTATTCTATCACTGTCTTACTGAAGGTTCAATCTGAGCAAAAAGATATCCCGCATAGGCGGGACACTTTTTTGCTCAGGATATGCGATTAATAAACCTGAGTCGTTCATCTGTTTTAGTATTCCGGCTCCAGTAAGCCATAACCGCCGTGTTTGCGCCGGTAAACAATATTTATCTGCTCCGTATCTGCATTGGCAAATACGAAAAAATTATGTCCGATCAGGTCCATCTGCATCACTGCTTCGTCAATCGACATAAGCTTAGCTGAAAACTTTTTCGTTTTTACAATGCTATTATTATCAAAGATTTCTTCATCATCATCGAGGATATAGCTCGGCTCCTCCTTCGCGGATTTTATTCTCTTTTTCCCAATACGCTTGCGGTATTTTTCCATTTGGCGTTCCAGCTTATCCACTACCAGGTCGATGGAGGAATACATATCATCTGTTTCTTCCTCACCTCTCAGGAGAAATCCGTTCAGCGGGGCAGTAACCTCAACTTTTTGACGTTCTTTTTCTACGGACAGCATGACTTGAATATCGAGAAAATCATCGGAGTACTTCTCCAGCTTACGGACTCTTTTTTCAACATAATCCTTCAGCGCGTCCGTTATTTTCATTTGCTTGCCTCGAACATTGATATTCATAGTCTCAACCCCTTTCGCCTGATATAGTATTATAATTCATCTTTTCTAATTAAATTCCTGCCATATTTTATCTTTGTCTAGAAGTATTATTACCTTAACAAACTGAAAACATCCTGAGAAGCAGTATCTTGTTAACCTTAAAATGATATATAATGGCCATCCATGGCTATTGAAGGATCGAGGCATACCCAGGCGCACTGACGTCCAGGGATGGACTAATACCACGGTGCCATGGATAGCAAGAAACAGTAGATAACGCAGTATTGCGAAAAATTTGCCGTCAGGATATATGGGATTTCGGGTTAATATGAGACTAGCATTTCGGTTTATTGAAGTTATACACAACAAATTGTGGATAATGTTGATAACTTTACTTTTTGGCGTATATTTTCATTTTTATTGGTGGATAAAATTGTGAGCAGTCCATCGATTAGTACAATAGTCCTATTTTTGTCTTTATTCTGCAATTTTCTGTAAAAAATAATTTTTCTTCGGCAAATTGTCTTATTCTTCTTTACCCGCGCCAAGACAAAAAGCATAGACCTTTTTTACCCCATTCTTTTTTAGTACCCCGGCGCATTCTTCGAGTGTTGAGCCTGTTGTCACCACATCATCAATCAGCCAGACAATTTCCCTGAGATCACTGTAATCGGGTTTAACTGAGAAGGCGTCCCGGAGGTTCCGTAGCCTTTGTCTGCGTCCAAGTGTAGTCTGAGGAATTGTATCCTTCATTCGGTCAAGCAGATTCTGATAGGGAATTACCAGCTGTCTACTGATGATTGAGGCCAGCACCTCTGCTTGATTGAATCCTCTTTGAGCCAGCCTGTCCCGATGCATCGGTACCGGAATCACTAGGTCAGGAGGCGGCAAGCTGCGGATTACCCATGGTATGATCATTTCTGCCAGAGACGCCAGCAAATATGGCTGTCCCTTATATTTAATTTGCTGGACCAGTTCTTTCCAGGCACCTTTGTAATGACCCAGGCAGGTTACCTTATCCAATCTTTTCGGGCCTTTTCCTGTTTCACAATTTCGGCAACGTGTTTTGGTCTCGGCAAGAATTTTGCCGCAAGAATCGCAGCGAGGCAAATCCGGAAAGAAGTAGGTCTGCTGACAAATCAGACAGACCGGTTCGGCTGATACATTGCCGCAAAGCAGACAATACGCTGTCTTTTCATACCACAAAAGCGCTGCGTTTTCTTTAAGTTTCGAGAATAGATCAACCATTCAGACAGCCCCATTCTTCAGCTAGCCTATTCTGGTCCTGAATCCAGCGATTGGCCTCGATCATGGCCCGGGTTTGTTTGGCATAAATAAAAACAGCTCTTCCAACCGGACATTCTGCACTCCGGCCCGTTCTGCCGGCCATCTGGACCAAAGCCCTCGCATCATAGAGGGCATGATCCGCAAATAAAACTGCAACCTGTACACCTTTGATGGTTATGCCTCTTTCTAAAATGGATGTACAGACAAAAATATCAATATCGCCCTGCCTGAAAAGTACGGTTTTTTTTCTCCTTGCAGCATCTGAGCTCCAGCTTCCCTCCACGCACAGATCGCCAAAAGCTGTTTTCAGCACACCCGTCCATTCTTTAACCAACGCAACTGTGGGGACAAAGACCAGAATCGGACCGTCCGTAATTAATTCCAGCAATATTTTTTTTAATTTAACCACCGAACGATCCCCGGTCAATCTATTTTTTTGCCATTCAGGGACCGGAACAGGAAAGCCATGATGTCTAGCAGGGAGTCTGACAATCGTGCATTCCCGGCTCTTGACCCGTGATAGAATTTTTGCAGATGGTGTCGCTGTCAGACAGATAATTTGCCCATCTGGCCTTAACGCCTGTCTGATTCCATATTCCAGGACGCTGCTTCCTTCATACGGATAGGCGTCAGTCTCATCAAGAATAATCAAGTGAAAAGCCTGATAGAATCTCAGAACCTGATGCGTTGTTGCGACGGTTAGCTTTGAGGGCTCCATATCCTGCGGCAGCGCTCCACTTAGAATTTTGATATTGTATTCCAAAAAATTTTTCTGCAAACGAGGCTGGACATCATGCACAACGTCCTGTCTAGGTGCCGCAAAAAGAACCTTCTTATTTTGACGCAAAAAACTGTCGATTAAAGGGAAACAAACCTCTGTTTTTCCAGCACCGCAAGCGGCCCAAAGCAGCGTTTCTTTTGCTTTTTGCCGGTGCACCTGCTGCCAAAGCTCTCCGGCTGTCTTTTCCTGCGCAAAAGTAAATTCCAGACTATAATTCCGGACAGTTTGATCTGGTTCACACTTATCCGTATCCATCTGTGTTTGACCCACAACATCGACGGAATGAAGCCTAAAAAGAATTTGCAGAGAATTGAGCGGTCCAATTTCCCGACAGTCAAGGCAGGTATATGTATCGCCATACAGTGATGGCCATTCTTCATAATGACTGCTTCCGCAGCGCCGGCAGAAATACGTGGATCGAACCTGTTCAAAAATCGGCAGCCACGCTGCATTTCCACTCTGCACAGCTTTTTGCATGAAGCCCAGAAGTTCCTTCGTACTAACGCCGAGCTCCTTCTCCACAATCCAAAACTCATTCTCGGCAAGCTGCCTGCCCTCCGCCATTCTTAGGAATTTTTGGTATATGGTTTCATTCTGCAGTACTTCAATATTGAATGCCTCCGGCAAGGCCTCCCGGCTAATATTCTGCCACCAAACCTTCTCTCGAACACCCATATTTTCTTTTTTCATACGCTTTGTTAGCTTTTGGGCAAGCTTATTTTCAAAGTCCCTGTTTATGACTGGTGCTGATGGCAGCACCGGTGAAAATGGCGGCGTGGCTGGTTGGGCGCTTACTGGTTGCACTGTTGGTTTTTTATCAGGCAGCTCTGCTGTGATGGCCAGCAGCTTTTCTAACGGCAACCCAGGGCTCAAATACCTTGTCCACCCTCCCAGGATCAGGCCCGCAGAAGGCAGTGGAGAAAAACAGAATTCTTCATTGTCTTTGGCTAAAATGTAGAAAAGCACGCTTTTGTCCTTATCCTTTCTGAGTATATTGAACCATCAGGCCAGGAAAACGTCTTTCCAGACGGGTCTTGGTTCTTTCCTGCTCGTCTTTAGGAATATTGGCATTCTCCTGCGGCAGCTCTATGCTGACAATCATCCCCTCCTGCCTGTTTCGTGTTTTTCTGACCATGTAAATTTCTTTTTCAATATCCTCATGGTCAAATTCCCTGGCCTCAATAGCCAAAATCACATTGTCAGTGATTGTCTTCACCTGCCGCGATTTATTTGTTCCAAAAGCCTCAATCCGTTCAGACAGGGCATCCGGAAGCTCCCACTCATATTGTCCTGCCCATAGCCAAAGAATAATCAAACCTACCACCAATACCCCATAGATAAGCATCATGTACCTGACCTGCCTTTGCCGTAAATCATTCATTCTTCTGATTATTCCTATCATATGCTTCAGCTAAGCAAGGCGGTTCTTATCTTCTTCTGATTCTCTGCTTTTTCCCCGGTATTCATCCCGACCAGCAGCCAAAACAAGATGCCGATCATCCCAAAAGACATATCCACATCAATCAGGCTGTGCAGTCCCAAAAATAGAGCTGCTGCTTTTGTGCAGATCGTTCCGAGATTATCCCCGTTCCAAAGGTCCTGGACAAAGCTCCTAAGTCCTTGCCAGGCCCAAAGCATTAAGAACAAGACGGCAATGATCCCCTGATTTAAAAGCACCCGACAAAATGAAGAATGGGTATCCAATGTCCAATAAGGAGTGGTTTGAATAAAGGAAAAACCGAGCCATCCTCCCGCCTGCGGCAGAAAATATGCATCTCTGGCAAGCCGGATACTGTCAGCGTAATACGCAATTCTTTCCGCCAGGCTGGTATTTGTCCAGGAACATAAATGACTGAAGGGCACCTGTATACTTGAAACTGCAGGGTAAAGGACAATGATCAAACACACAAAAAGTATTATTCCGACTGACACCTGAGAACGCTTTTCGGTTACAGTTCTGATGCTGCCCATATTTATAATATTCTTTTGAGTTAAAGCTCTCTTTTTTAGCAATAGAATCGGAATAAACAACAAAAGCAGCAGCACCGAAGCCCTTGATCCTGTGGATAGAATACTTATCCCCAGCAGCAACAAGAAAAATGGGTTAAATTTCCTTTTTCTCAATATTACCATTAATTGGCACACAAGAAAAGCTGCAGCAGAATTTGGATATCCGAAACAGAAGGCATAGCGCCCTTCTTCCGGCGGGCCAGGCGGCAGCCAGATATTTTCACTTCCGGGCAGCCAGGACAGTACCACCGCCAAAATTGTCAGCCATGTCATTCTGTTTAAAAACCTATTTGCTTCCCCGGCAGCCGCCAGCTGTATTCCCCATAAATAAACGGATAAATATACCAGCCAGCGGAACGCTTCCAGCCAGCCGTCAATTGCCCTGACTGGACTGAATAATCCCGCCAGCGAAAAAAGGCTCAGCAGCAAAAAAATGCTCACCGGATTACGAAAAAAATTTTTGGCGACGACCGTTATAAGACAAACTTGTTTCCAGTGAACAATCGTGTAGAATATTAAGACAGCACCCAAGACAAGCCACTCCCGGATAAAGAAAATCCCGTGGCATATCATACCCAAAAACATAAACACACTTAGGAAATTTTCTGTCCTCCCGTCATTCACCTTAATCCTCCGCAGGACTTGCAAGTCCAATCATATTTCTCTATCATATTTATAACAGCAGAGAAATATTATGCCAAAGGCTTTGGAGGAGGCAATCTATGTCGATTAATGTTCTTCATCTGATTGGGGGCGGCGAGATCGGGGGGGCTGAGCAGAACGTTCTGAATCTTCTGAAAAATCTGGACAGGCAAAACGTGAATCCTTTTTTGGGATGTCTGGCCAAGGGCTCTGTGCTGGCATCATGCGCACAGTCTTTCGGCATCCCATCTGAAATATTCCCCATGCTGTTCCCTTTTGACCTCTCCCCTTTGCCTACCATTATTGCTTTCTGCCGCAAACATAAGATTGCGTTAATCCATGCCCATGGCACAAGGGGTAACCTTCTGGGGCGGATCGTCGCGAGACTCACCAAAATTCCCTGCATTTCAACCATCCACAGCCTGCCGGAATACGATTATCCGTCTTCCCTCAAAGGCAGGATTTCTCTCTGGGTCGATAACCTCACCCTGCCCTGGTCTGCCGGTATTATTGCGGTATCCGTCAGTCTTAGCCAATCCGCCGCCATCCGGCTGAACAGGAAAGGATTAACTTTGCCGGTAAACGTAATCTATAACGGTAGTGAAATATTTACATTCACGCAACCAGACCAAATGCTCAAGACCTTCCGTGAACAATGGTCAATCCCGGATCATTGTCTTGTTATCGGAACGATTGGTCGTCTGCACCCGGTGAAAGGACAATCTTATCTGATTGAAGCAATGAAATTGCTGACTACGGAAATCCCTAACCTTCACCTGCTCATCATTGGTGAAGGCCCCCTTCATGATCAACTAACCGAACAGCTGAAGCTTTCCGGACTTCCATTTACGCTGACCGGCTACCTGCCTTCAGCCTGGCAGGCCCTGCCGGCGATGGATCTGTTTGTATTTCCTTCCCTGAGCGAAGGAATGGGACTGGTTTTACTGGAAGCCGCTCAAGCCGGAATCCCGATTATAGCTTCCAAGGTCGGCGGGATCCCTGAACTTCTGGAAGACCACAAAGAAGCCCTGCTCGTTCCACCGGCTGACCCTGCGGCGCTGGCGCTGGCCTGCAGCAAGGTGCTCAAGGACAGGGATTTTTCTGCCGAAATGACTGCGAGATCCAGGCAAAAAGCAAGCCTCTTTTCCGTTGAAAAAATGGTTCAGGATACGATAGCTTTTTATGAGAAAATAATGAAAAATTAATAAGCTAAGTGCGTTGTAAAACGGCCACTTAGCTTTTGTTTATAGTCTGATTGGAACTCGGCTGATTGTGATCTGAGAGTAGGCTTCATCATTCGTAATTATTATCGATTATACCGATAAAGATTAACTAATTTAATCTGTTATTTTAGGAGCCACGTTCCGGAAAATATTTCTGTTTCAAAACCCTTAGAAGGTACATTGGAAGTACGACTTGCCTTTTTATCCGGCCCGGTTCGCTAATTAGCCGGTAAAGCCATTCCAGCCCTGATTGCCGGAATATCCCAGGGGCACGTTTCACTTCTCCGGACATTACGTCGAATGACCCCCCGACACCCATACTTACTTTAGCCAGCCCTGGATGTTGATGATTCCAGTATTCCTGCCTGGGGGCGCCCAAGCCAATCAAAAGAATATCCGGTGCAAATTGCCTGATCTGCTCAATCATCTCGGGCTCTTCTGCCTGCGTAAAATAGCCATGATGGCACGCCAAGGCTATCTCCGGATACCCCAGGCTCTGCTGCCGAATAACTTTTTCCGCAATGCCCGGCTTCGCGCCCAACAGAAATATTCTCCATCCGTGACGGTTGCTTTCCCCGAAAATCCCTGCTGTCAGGTCGATGCCCGTTACTCTTTCTTTGACCGGGTAACCAAGTTTTCGAGCAGCCCAAACGACGCCTACCCCATCCGGTACGACAAGACCAGCTGAATTGATGACTTTCCGAAGACCGGCATCATGTTCAGCTTTATAAATTAATTCGGGATTTGCGGTTACAATCCGAAGTTCCTGCCCCAGCGAAATTGTGTGTTCGATGGCTTCAAGACAGTCATGCAAACCAACCGAGTCGATACGCGTTCCCAATATTTCTAATGATTTCATTCTGATCCTCGGGATTCTCACTTAAAACTGTTTTTAAGGACTTTACCTGTCCCTAAAGCAACACAGGAAATCGGATGATCGGCAAGGGTAACAATAAGTCCCGTCTCCTTAGAAATCCTCAAATCCAGGGAATTCACCATCGATCCTCCACCGGTGAGTACGATTCCTCTGTTCATAATATCCGCAGCGAGTTCCGGCGGCGTACGCTCCAGAACATCTTTAACTCCGGCTATAATTACTTCCAGTGATTCTTCCATCGCTTTATATGTTATTTTTGAATCTACCGTAATGGTCTTCGGGAGTCCGGTGATGAGATCCCTTCCTCTAACATCGATCTCTGCGCCGTCTGTTTTCCCTTCCGGAACGGCGCAGCCGACTCTGATTTTGATATCTTCCGCTGTTCTTTCCCCGATCATCAAATTGAATTCTCTCCGAATAAACCTGATAATAGATTCATCCAGTTTATCCCCGCCCATGCGGATGCTTTTTTTGGTTACGATTCCACCCAGGCTGATTACTGCAATATCTGTCGTTCCGCCGCCGATATCGACGATCATGTTTCCTTCGGGCCCGTATATATCCATACCAGCCCCCAGGGCAGCTGCATAAGGTTCCTCAATTACTTTGACCTGTCCGGCACCGGCTTTCATAGCAGCTTGTCTTACAGCCCTTTCTTCAACTTCGGTGACTCCCGACGGTATACAGACAACAACTCTATTTTTTAAAAAAGGCCAGTTTTTTATTCCTGCTTTTTTGAGTAAATATTTCAACATGATTTCGGTAGTCTGATAATCTGCAATGACTCCATCCCTCATCGGCCTGATAGCCGTAATGCTTCCGGGAGTCCTGCCAATCATCATTCTGGCCTCTTCCCCCACCGCAATTCTTCTACCTGTGCTCTTATCAATCGCAACGACCGAAGGCTCGTGCAAAACGATACCCCTGCCTTGTGCATAGACCAGAACACTCGCCGTGCCTAAATCAATCCCAAGATCAGTCCCAAACATCAGGTGTTGCCCCTTTCACTCCACAATTCTATTGGCTTGTCCCATGAAAATAAGAAAGACTTGGCAGACGCCAAGCTTTAACATGCAGGGCGGCAGCTAAAATTAAATCTCCCTTTAGGGGAGATTTTTTTCATGACTCCGTTCATATTATTCGATGTAATTTTATGTTTTCCTCTTTCTTTCCGTTTTTTACGACCTATATTTTCTGACTGGTCTTTCAGGAGCTAATCCTCCGTATGCATGTATTTCTTCTTGGTTGCTTCTCCTCCCCGAATATGCCTCTCGGCTTTATTGCTTTCAAGGACATGCTTGACCTGAGAGGAAAGCCGTTTGTTAATCAACGGCAATCTTTCTGTTACATCTTTATGTACCGTCGACTTGGATACCCCGAATATTTGTGCGGTCTGCCGCACTGTACAGCTTGATTCTATAATATAGTTGCCAATATCTAAAGCTCTTCTTTTGATATGTTCCTGCACTCTCCCTCTCCCCTTTGTACCTGCAATGTTTTAGTTCATTTATATGCTGGTACAAATGAAAAAGACATCCTAAAGAGGATGTCCCTTACTGGTAAATAATGTACACTGATTCGCAGGCAGAGAACTCCTCGCACAGTCTTGAAATGCCGAAAGAAGTTCAGATCACAGCTGACCATTTATTTAGAATTCCTTTTTTAAGCTATCCAAATTTCTAGAGCCCAAACATTTTACAGCAACAATTTCTGATCCGCTTAATCCGTAAAATCCATTATTTTATATTGACAAGAAAACTTTTCTATGTTACGCTCTGCTGAGCTGAATAATCTACTAAAACCATTGAAGTGGAGATCAAACCGAAGGTATGCGCCTCCAGAGAGCGGGGAATGGTGGAAACCCTGCGGAAATGCAACTTGGCAAATGGACCACTGAGGGCAAGGTGAAAGGGTATTTTCTCCCGAGTATCTGAGACGAAGGCCTGCGTTAATGGCAGAAAATGTGTTGGCATTTTTGTAAGAGTGGATTTGTCCGTTTTGGACTAATCAATGAAGGTGGTACCGCAGATATTTATGTCTGTCCTTGTTTCGTAAGGACAGACTTTTTTATTTGCCATGGACGGCCTTATGCCGCGATGTCACGATTATACCAACTAAACACCGAAACCGCTGGCATGGGCGGCAAATGAAAAAAGAATAAATGTGCAGAAAGGATGCTTATCATGGAAAAAAGAGTCGTTCTTACCGAAAATAAAAAAGGGCTTACCGTATCAGATCTTCTCCTTATCGGCGTTTTGCTCGCAGCAGGAGCGGTACTCAAATTTTTTGTAGGCTCGGTTATTAACTTCGGCATGAAGCCGAACTTCATTATCGCGATGTACTGTCTGATTATCCTGCTTATTAAACCCCGTTTGCGCGAAGCGGCCATTATCGGGCTTCTGGCCGGTGCGATCTGTCAGTTCTTCCCGGGGCAGCCCTACATTAACTTTGCCAGCGAACTGCTTGGAGCGATTGCAATATCACTGCTTATTCTGATACCGATGAACATTGGTAAAATTTCTTTTAAACCAATTGTTGCCACATTTTTTTCTACCCTTGTCAGCGGTTTTTCGTTTGTTGGAATTATGTATCTGATGTATTACACCGGTGCAGATATTAAACCTACTCCGCTGGCAATCTTTCTGGCGATCATTTTTGGAACGGCAGCCATCAATGCAATCATTGTCCAAGTGCTCTATATTCCGTTGAAGCTTGCCCTTAAAAAATAAGAACCTTAAACCACTTTATCTGTTTTGTCGTGAAAGGACCATTACGCAATGATAGTAATCAACGATCTCACTTTTAAATATAAAGGCAGTCACCGCTCCGCCCTAAAAAATATTAACCTTCGTATTAACAAAGGCGACTTTGTAGGCATCATCGGAAGCAGCGGCGCCGGCAAGTCGACCCTGACCTACACACTGAACGGAATTGTTCCCCATCATTTCACGGGTGATTTTTATGGCAGTGTTATTGTCGACGATGTGGATACCGTTGAGGTTCATCCTGAACAGCTATCTTCTTTTATTGGCAGTGTATTTCAGGATATTGATGGTCAGATGGTAGCCTCTGTCGTTGAAGATGAACTACTCTTCGGGCTTGAGAACTTTGGCATACCGCGTGAAGAAATTGAAACCCGTGTAAATGAAGCCCTAGATACGATTGGGATCGCCGGTCTGCGATACCGCAGCATCCATACTCTATCGGGAGGACAAAAACAAAAGGTTGCTATTGCTGCTATCGTTGCGCTCCGTCCATCTGTCCTTCTTCTCGATGAACCTACCGGTGAACTTGACCCACAGAGCAGCATGCAAATTTTCCAGATGCTTCGGACGCTAAATAAAGATTATGGCATGACGATCATTGTCGTTGAACAAAAAATTATGCTTTTATGTGAGTACGTCAACCGGCTTGTTGTGATGCATGATGGAGAGATTCTGCATCAGGGACCTGTGCGGCAGGTACTCCAGAACAGTACAGACCTTGAACAAATCGGCGTCAATGTCCCCAGGATTGTGACCCTGGCCAACCTGCTGATCAACAAAGGACTTTACCACGGAGAACTGCCTCTGAATTTGGATGAGGCTGAGAAAATGGTAAATGAGGTGCTTAAGTATGATCATATTTGAGCATGTCAGTTTTACCTATGGCTCCAGCCCTGTAATCGGCGATGTTTCATTCCAGGTCAATAAGGGAGATTTTGCGGCTGTCATTGGCGAAAACGGTGCGGGTAAATCAACGCTCAGTAAGCTCTGCAACGGACTCCTGAAACCCTCAGCGGGACGGGTGACGGTCAACGGTAATGATACCCGAACGACACGCACCAGCAGCCTTGCTAAATTGATTGGGTTTCTGTTTCAAAACCCTGACCGCCAGATTTGCCAAAATACCATCCGCGGTGAAATTATGTTTGGACTCGAATGCGTGCTTGATGATGTCGACTTGCGCCAGGAACGCTGTGAAGACATGATCGGGCAATTCGGCTTAGACGGAAATGCCGACCCGTTCACGCTTAGCCGAGGCGACCGCCAGCGGGTGACACTGGCTTCTGTTCTAGCCTGTAGGCCAGAGGTGCTTATTCTCGATGAACCGACAACAGGGCTGGATTACAGTGAATGTACTCATATTATGAAGCTGATCCGGGAACTTAATGAGAATGGAACCACCATCATCATGGTCACTCATGATATGGAACTCGTCCAGGATTATGCCAAACGGGTGCTCGTAGTAAGCGGAGGAAAACTTCTCGGAGACGGCGATACCGCTGCGATGATGACCCATCTTGATATGCTGGCTGCCGCTTCCGTAGCTCCTGCTCAGATCCCTGCGCTCGCACTGCGTTTAGGCGAGCATTTTAAAAATATATTTACTGTCACGCAGATGGTGGAAAGAATTGAAAGCAGGTGCAAAAGATGACAGGCTTTTTAGATTATGTTCCCGGCAACTCCTTTTTGCACCGCCTTAATCCGCTGACCAAACTGCTACTTTCGCTTATTCTCTGTGTCTCATGCTTTATCAGTGACCTACATCTTTATGTAATCGCTATTATTGTGCTGAATTTGCTACTTGCTGCTTCAGCAGGTGTATTTAACCGTTCCATCCGAATGCTGAAAGCGTTGCTTAAATTTTCCGTGGTTCTATTTGTGCTACAGATCTTGTTCGTGAGAGATGGTATCGTCCTGCTGAGTCTTCCGCTTCATCTTATGATCACTGACAAGGGTTTATCGTTTTCGCTGCTATTTGTTTTGCGACTGCTTGCCGCGACAATGCCACTGGCGCTGATGCTCTCGGTCACCCCGATGAACGATCTTTCTAACGTGCTGGTGGAGCGGCTCAGGATTCCCTATAAATATGCGTTTGCGTTGATGACAGCCATTCGCTTTATTCCAATTTTTTCAAACGAAATGGCAGGTATCATGGAAGCGCAGACAGCCCGCGGCGTCGAATTCGATACGAAAAATTTCTTTAAGAAAATACGGCTTCTTCTGCCGCTGTGTGTACCGCTTCTAATTTCCTCCGTCAAACGGATTGAGGGTGGGGCGATCTCCGTTGAGCTTCGCGGCTTCTACTGTCGCAAAAAGGGCAGCGGGTATAAGTACTACGCCTTCAGATCAGGAGATTTTATATCCTTAGGGGCATCCGTATTACTCGTAACTTTGGCAGTCATTCTTTAGAAAGCTGGTTATAAAGGAAGACAGTCTCATTTAGTGAGTCTGTCTTCCCTTTACCAGTTAATACATCATTTAAAGTATGTATCTTTTGTCTACTGGCAATATACTTTTACTTAATAGATCTTCTCAAGTTTTGTCTCCAGATAATAGTGTCCCAAAATTTCAATGTACGATTCACCTTTTTGGGCCAGGTCATTGGCCCCGTATTGTGACATCCCGACTCCGTGTCCTTTGCCGTACGTTACAAACTCAATTTCTGTTCCGCGGATCTCCCATTCAAAATCGGTCGAGGAAAGCTGAAGCTTGCTCCGAAGTTGCGTTCCTTTGAATACTTTGTTTCTGACAGCCAGTGTTTTTATCCGACCGGCTTTCGTCCTTTCAACCAGGATAACATCACTGTCCGAAAACTTTTCCGGGATCTGGGTGAAACCAAGAAGCTGGTAAAATTCAGCACACTGAAAGATATGATGTTTGACGAACCGTAGCGGATCACTTTCCCCGGACGGCACATTTTTGAGATAATCCAGATCTGTGCTCCAAACGTCTCCAGCCCGTTCAGTTTTTTTTCGGCCGCAGCTGCTATAGAAAAACGCATTAATCATTTCTCCCTGAAACGTAATAACCTTACCTCGCGTAGCTTTAACCGCATCTGTGATCTTGCGCTGATATTTCCAGTAGTTGATGATTCCCCATTTTGTCCGCATTTCTTCGTTGGAATTCCAGGCCTGCGTATTGACAGTGGTGTCCACATCAAAGTCGCTGCCTTCAGTAGATGCCATACGTTTAAGTACATAGGTCCTGGCGGCAACAGCCTGGGCCTTTAACGCTTCTGTTTCAAACTCGGCTGGCATTTCGGCTGCAACTACCCCAATCAGGTATTTCTCAATGGGCATTGCTTTGATCTGGCCATCTGCAAGTTTGACCCTTACCTGCTTTCCCAGATCTTCCTGGTCTTTATCCCCAAACCAGCTGATAAGCACGGGCAGTATTCCTACAAAAAAGATAACGGCCATGACAGCGGCCGTTATTGTTTTCATTCTTTGACTCACGTTTTGGCCTCCTGCGCAGTACAAGCATATCCTATTTGTATGCACAGGAGGGCAACGATATGATACCAACGAGTTGGTTATTCTTCTTTCGTTATATTGGCGCCAATACCCTTTAATTTAATTTCAAGATATTCATAACCTCTTTCGATATGATGGATCTCTCTGATTTCCGAGGTGCCATTGGCCGTCAGCGCTGCCAGAACAAGGCCCGCTCCGGCCCGCAAATCACTTGCACTTACGGTAGCGGGATGAAGGTTCTCCACTCCCTGGACAATCGCACTTCTGCCCTCAATCCGGATGTCTGCACCCATTCTTTTCAGTTCTTCGACATGCATGAATCTGTTTTCAAAAACGGTCTCTGTAACCATTGAAGTCCCATGGGCCCGTGTAAGCATCGCCATGATCGGAGCCTGCAGATCGGTTGAAAACCCCGGATGCACTTGGGTCTTAATATCTACAGCATGATAGTTTCCTTTGCCAATGACTCTTATGCCATCATCTTCCTCTTTATATACTACGCCGGCTTCATCAAGTTTGGCCAAGAGCGAGGTCAAGTGAACTGGGATGACGTTCCGTACCAAGACTTCACCGCCGCAGGCCGCAGCCATCAAGATGTATGTTCCTGCTTCAATCCGGTCCGGGATGATTGTATGTGTGGTCCCATGGAGTTCTTTGACCCCTTCAATGTTGATGATATTCGTGCCTGCGCCGCGAATTTTACCACCCATTTCGTTAATAAAATTGGCGAGATCAACGATTTCGGGTTCCTGGGCAGCATTCTCAACAATGGTCGTGCCCTCCGCGTTTACAGCAGCCATCATGATATTTTCGGTTGCTCCAACGCTCGGAAAATCCAGATATATTCTTGCCGCTTTCAGTCTGGAGGCCGAAACGTCCAAAAAACCATTATCCATACGTACCTGGGCTCCCAACAGCTCCAAACCTTTAATATGCCAATTAATCGGTCTAGACCCGATTGCGCATCCGCCGGGATGAGAAATCCTGATTCTGCCCTTACGAGCAAGCAAAGGCCCCATAATAAATATGGATGCTCGCATTTTTGAGATAAGATCGTAAGGAGCCTCTATGTTTTCGATATCTCTTGTTTCAATATGTAATTTCTTGTTTTTTCTTTTAACCTTTCCCCCTAGAGATTCGATAACCTGCCCCATAACTTGAACGTCGAGCAGATCGGGGGCTTCTTCCAATACAATTTTATCTGAAGTCAGCAGACTTGCTGCAATAATCGGTAATATAGCGTTCTTCGCGCCGCTGACATCCACTTTCCCTTCTAATTCTCTTCCGCCTGTCACAACAAATTTGCTCAAATTATTGTCATCTCCTGACCTATTTCTAAACTACAATTATATCATGACCCAGTCTAAACAATCCAGTATCAATCATCCCATATCCGTTTTTCCATTTCAACAATAATAGTTCTTTTCTTCAGTTCTTTTTTCCTGCAAGCAGGAAAGAAAACTTATTCATACCACTGTCAATCTGGAAGTTATCATGTTCATATACTATACTTCCTCAAGGAGCGCCGGCAGCGCAAGTACAGTCCTTCCTCGGTTATCTTCGTATTTTCTGGTAACCGTCTGTATATTGATTGTATCCTTCCCGGCCTTAACACCCTGCCCTAATCCTTGGGTATAACCGGATAAAGCATAGAGCGATGGAATATCCGTTTTTTGAATAATGCTGATGGTGTTCATTTTAAAATAGCGTTGGATATCGATTTCCTGATCAACGCTTTCTTCAAGGTACACTTTTGTTTCCGGTCCGGATAATTGAAGGCCCAGCACTTCATACGTGTTGAGAGCATTAATTTCCTGGTCCTGATCAATTTCCAACTCTGCGCTGTACCGATAGGCCGTTCTGTTGGCAAAGTCGCTCAGGACAGTTTTATTCCACAGCAAGTCACTAGACTGCAAAATACTTTCTATTTCCTTCTGGCTATTGCTATCTTCCGTCCAGATAATATATTTGACACGGGCATTTTGGCAAGATGCAAGTCCTGAATGAAGAAGCAGAACAAGATCCTTGTCAGGATTGTTCTGGGCTTTCATGTTGCTGGCAATCCCAGCTGAAGATCCTGATAAGGCGATAATGATCAAGGATATGAACAAACAAAGCAAGGTCTTTTTTCCAGACACAATCTCTCACTCCAGCTTACTATTATTAGTTGTCATTCCTATCTATAATTAAAATGTCATCAACTTATTAATAGTTTGACCAAAGTGGAGATTCCCAAAACATACAAATTCTTTTAACTATGTCGCCTGAAGCCTTTTTATGGTAAGATGTTATATATGAATTTTCTGGCAACTTACTGAAGGGAGCTACTCCGATGGAAAATAATAGCCTTGATCGTACGAAACTACATACTCATACTCATATCCATCCAAACAAGAAAAATGTATTAAACCGCTTGGCCAGAATGATCGGTCATCTGGAAGGTATAAAAAGAATGGTTGACGATGAAGTCGACTGCAGTGAAATACTGATACAGCTGTCGGCTGTCCGCTCGGCACTTAACAACACTGGCAAAGTAATCCTAAGCGATCATATTAATCATTGTCTGATCCATGCCTATGAGGAAAACAATACCGAAGTCATCGATAAACTGAATGATGCTATTGATAAGTTTCTAAAATAAATGAGAAATAAATTAAGATCAGATAAGAAAAGGATGCAGCACTATGACCGCTGCATCCTTTTTTCACTTTAACCTGAGACTATTTTTCTGTTGCTTTGAGCCTAGCCACGGCTCTTTTTAAAGCAACTTCCGCTCTGAGTATGTCCGTCTCGGACTGTTTCTCGCTGATGCGTTTTTCGGCGCGCTCTTTGGCCGCTTCTGCCCTGGCAACATCAATGGATTCAGCAAGCTCGGCAGTATCAGCTAGGATCGTCACCTTGTTCTGGGCAACCTCCATGAAACCGCCACTGATCGCCATTTTTTCCACTTTGCCGTTTTGGGTATAGCGGATAACGCCGATCACCAGGTTGGCAATGAGTGGGGAGTGATTGGCTAGAATTCCGAGTTCCCCTTCTGCTCCGGGTGCAAGGACGAATTCAACTTCTGTATTCAGGACTTCGCCGGCGGGTGCCACGACAACAAAGTTAAACGTTCCAGCCATGGTTATACAGCTCCCAACTGTTTCGCTTTTTCAATCGCCTCTTCAATCGTACCGACATACCGGAACGCTTCCTCAGGCAGAGCATCGTGCTTACCTTCGCAGATTTCTTTGAAGCTCCGGATCGTATCTTTGACCGGTACATATTTGCCTTTCATACCGGTAAATGCTTCAGCAACGCTGAATGGCTGTGACAGGAAGATCTGAATACGGCGAGCCCGGTTAACGAGTAGCTTGTCATCTTCGCTTAGCTCGTCCATACCAAGGATCGCGATAATATCCTGAAGCTCTTTAAAACGCTGCAGGATCTTCTGCACTTCGCGGGCAACTTCGTAATGCTCCTGACCGACGATGTCCGGGGTCATGATCTGAGAACTGGAATCCAACGGGTCCACCGCCGGGTAAATACCCATTTCGGAAATCGCGCGAGAGAGAACCGTTTTGGCATCCAAATGTGCAAAGGCCGTAGCCGGCGCAGGGTCCGTCAAGTCGTCCGCAGGCACATAAATCGCCTGAACTGAGGTAATGGAACCCTTCTTCGTTGACGTGATACGTTCCTGCAGGTTACCCATTTCCGTAGCGAGAGTCGGCTGATAACCAACCGCCGACGGCATACGACCAAGAAGTGCAGACACTTCCGATCCGGCCTGGGTAAAGCGGAAGATGTTATCGATGAAAAGGAGAACGTCCTGTCCCTGTTCATCACGGAAAAATTCAGCTTGGGTGAGACCGGTCAGTCCTACTCTCAAACGGGCTCCGGGGGGTTCGTTCATCTGTCCGAACACCATGGTCATCTTGTTGATAACCCCGGATTCCTTCATTTCATTCCAGAGGTCATTCCCTTCACGGGTACGTTCACCAACCCCGGCAAATACGGAAATACCGCCGTGCTGGGTTGCAATGTTATTAATGAGCTCCTGGATGAGAACGGTTTTGCCTACGCCGGCGCCGCCGAACAGTCCGATCTTACCGCCTTTAGCATATGGTGCTAAGAGATCGACTACTTTAATCCCTGTTTCCAGCATCGTATCTGTGGTTTCCTGATCAACAAACGCAGGCGCTTTGCGGTGAATTGGAAATTGTAGTTCAGTTTTGACCGCGGGCAGATTGTCGATTGGTTCTCCTAAGACATTGAACATTCTTCCCAATGTTTCATTCCCGACACTGATGGTGATCGGTGCACCGGTATTCACGGCTTCTACACCCCTGGTCAGACCGTCGGTGGACGACATCGCTACACAACGTACGGTGTCGTTACCAAGATGCTGGGCAACTTCTAAAGTGAGTTTGGATTTCTTCGCTTCGTTTTGAATAATGATTGCGCTATTGATTTCCGGCAGGGCATCGGGATCAAATTCGATGTCAACAACCGGGCCCATAACTTGGATTACTTTACCTATTTTTGACACAAGCTTGCAACCTCCTTTGATAAGGTACGAAAAGCAGCTACTCCAAAGCCGCAGCTCCCCCTACAATTTCAGAAATTTCCTTGGTAATCGCCGCCTGACGAGCTCTGTTCATTATTAATGTCAACTTGCCAATCATTTCTTTGGCATTCTCCGTCGCTGAATCCATCGCCGTCATTTTTGCCCCCATTTCACTCGCCTTGCTTTCCAAGAGGGCGCTGAAAATCTGACTTTCAACATAGCTGGGGAGTAATTTTTCCAACATTTGCTGGGGTTCAGGCTCGAAGATATAGCTGCCACTGGCCTTTTCTGCGGATGGTTCAATCGGCAGTAATTTGATAGCGGTTGGTTCCTGAGACAGAACCGAAATGAATTTAGAATAAACGAGGTAAACCTCATCTAATTCGCCGCGGGTATATAACCCAATGACATCTTTAGCAATGCCTTTGGCTTGGCTATAATTGGGGCTATCACCCAATCCAGTAAACTGTGTAATGATTTCAATATTACGTCTGGTAAAAAAATCAATGCCTTTCCGGCCTACTGCTACCAAACCGGCTTGAACGTCCGTCTTTTCATCAAGCAGACTCCTGGTCATACGATTCAAGTTGGTATTAAATCCTCCGCACAGACCTCGGTCTGACGTTACAAGGATATATCCCACTTTCTCCACCGGACGTTTTTCCAGAAGCGGATGCCTTGCCTCCGCCTGGTTCTGAACAAGACGGGCTAGGACACTCTGAAGCTGTTTGGCATATGGGCGGGAAGCGATGACTTTTTCCTGAGACTTCCGTAATTTCGCGGCAGCTACCATCTTCATGGCTTTGGTAATCTGCTGCATATTAGCTACACTACGGATCCGTCTGCGAATATCGCGTACTCCTGCCACTTCATTCACCTACTCTTTCTAAGCTAAAAAGCCTTGCTTGAACTCATTGATGGCATCGCCGATTTCTTTCATGAGCTCGTTGGAAAGAGCTTTCTCCGTACGGATTTTCTCAGGAATCTGAGTCGTACGCATGAAGCGGAGAAGTTCCTGTTCGAATTCTTTCATTCTTTCCATTGGGACATCATCGATATAACCTTTCGTCGCCGCAAAGATGACGATGATCTGCTCTTCGACCGGCATCGGCTGATATTGTCCCTGCTTCAGGATCTCCATGGTTTTTTGACCGCGGTTAAGTCTGGCTTGAGTCGCTTTATCCAGATCAGATCCAAACTGGGCAAAAGCCGCTAATTCGCGATAAGATGCCAGGTCCAGACGGAGCTGACCGGCTACCTGTTTCATAGCCTTGATCTGAGCGTCTCCTCCAACACGCGATACCGAGATACCGACGTTGATTGCAGGACGGAAACCGGAAAAGAACAGGTCTGATTCCAAGAATATCTGACCGTCGGTGATGGAAATAACGTTCGTCGGGATATACGCAGAAACGTCACCGGCTTGAGTCTCAATGATCGGCAGCGCTGTCAGTGAGCCACTTCCCTTTTCTGGGGACAGCTTAGCCGCACGTTCCAGCAAACGGGAATGGAGATAGAAAACGTCGCCGGGATAAGCTTCACGTCCGGGCGGACGTTTCAACAAGAGCGACAGTTCGCGGTAAGCAACCGCCTGTTTGGAGAGATCATCATAGACCACCAGAACATGCTGACCTTTGTCCCGAAAATACTCACCAATCGCACAACCAGAATATGGTGCAATATAAAGCATCGGAGCCGGGTCGGAAGCTGTCGCCATGACAACGATCGAATATTCCATCGCGCCATGCTCTTCTAGCTTCTTCACAACACTGGCTACGGTCGATTGTTTCTGACCGATAGCCACATAAATACAGATACAATTCTGTCCTTTTTGATTAATAATGGTGTCTACGGCCAGCGCCGTCTTACCTGTCTGGCGGTCCCCAATTATCAGCTCACGTTGTCCGCGGCCGATTGGCACCATGGAGTCAATCGACTTCAGACCGGTCTGCAGCGGTTCGTTTACTCTTTTTCTGTCGACTACACCGGGAGCATCTGATTCTATCGGACGATATCCGGCTGGAACAATCTCCCCTTTGCCATCGACGGGCTGTCCAAGAACATTGACAACACGTCCGATTAATTTTTCTCCAACGGGAACCTCCACGATTCTACCGGTACGCTTGACCTGATCGCCTTCTTTAATGCTGGAATAAGGTCCCAGGATAACGCAGCCGATGTTGTCTTCTTCCAGGTTCATGGCCATCCCGTATATACCGCCGGGGAACTCCAAAAGTTCACCGGACATTGCTTTCTCCAAGCCATAGACACGCGCGATACCGTCGCCTACCTGAATAACGGTACCAACATCAACGACTTCGATGGCGGATTCATAACGCTCGATTTGTTGTTTAATAATAGAACTAATTTCTTCGGGACGTAAATTCATTCTTTTAGTTCACCCCTACTTCCTGCTGAGGTTTTAACGATGTTTTTTTCAATTCATCACGTATTTTAGACAATGCGGTTGTAATTGAGCCATCTATCACACGGTCTCCCACTTGAAGTTTGGCTCCACCGATCAATGTCGGATTTACTTCGGAAAGTAAACGAACATTCTTGCCAGTCGATCTGGCAATCATTTCTTTGAGTTTTTCCTCTTGCGCCGGAGTCAGTGCTGTGGCACTGGTAACTTTTGCTTCGATTAAGTTGCGTGCTTCATTGGCAAGACGTGCAAATTCACGCTGAACTAAACTGAGGAGATTCTGTCTCCTGCGATCAATCAACAGATAAACAAAATGACTGGTCATGTCAGAAACAGTGTCATCAAGTATCTTCGCCAGAACCTTCTTTTTGGTTTCTGCTTCAATATTGGGATGGTTCAGCAAAACTTTTAGCTCATTATTTTGGGCTACGGTTTCCGCCAAATCATGCAGTTCTTTATCGATTTGATCGAGGACAGACATCTCAACAGCTAATTCAAAAAGAGCCTGCGCATAACGATGTGCGAGAGCGCCGTTTAACATGGCCGATCCCCTACCTCTTGAATAAATTGTTCAATGAGAGCTTCCTGACCCGTTATATCCAGTTTTTGCCGAATGATTTTTTCAGCAACGGCTACGGACATATCGGCTACCTGGGCTTTGACATCAGCAATTGCCCTGTCACGTTCCCGTTCAATGTCGGCAAGGGCTGACTGTTTGATTTTCTCGGTTTCCTTACGAGCTTCCAAAATAATTTCTTCAGCACGCTGCTCGCTGCTTTTGGTAGCCTTCTCAATAATTTCCTGAGCTTGCTGGCGGGTCTGACGCATTTCCTGCTGATATTCCAGCCGGATTCTTTCGGCTTCTTTTCTTTCCTGTTCGGCTTGGGCCAAGTTATTTTCAATACCCTGACGGCGTTTTTCCATCATATTCATAATTGGTGTCCAAGCAAACTTTTTCAGGATCCAGACTAAAAGCAAAAATGAAAGAAGCTGAACAAAGTATGTGTAGTCAAAATGTAACGGGCTATTTGTCGTAGGACCAGCAGCAGCTGTTGAGGCAATCGAATTGGTAAGACCTATTACGAAGGGATTCAAGCGATATTCCCCCTCCTCTCTATTTTGAGCAGTAGATTAATACGGTGTCGTTATTCAATTGTTGCATTTTACTTAAGTACACCTTAGGACTTCGTAAAGAACATTAACAGAGCCATGATGATGGACAAGAGGGGAAGAATCTCAACCAGCGCAATACCAATAAACATGGTGCTCATTAAAGTTCCTCTGGCTTCAGGTTGACGGGCAATCCCATCAATTGTGCTAGCAACAACGTTTCCATTACCCATAGCAGCTCCAATGGCCGCACCCGCGGCAGCAATACCAGTCCCTATCAACGCAGCAGCAGTGATATCCATATTAAATTTCCTCCTTAAATAAATAAATTCATTTTGTATTTATTGATTTCAGATTGCTTCTTTTTAGCCCTGAAATAATACCGTTGTTAGTGAGACTCTTCGATAGCTTGACCGACATAGGCCACCGTTAATATTGTAAAAACATAGGATTGGATTACTGCGATAAATACGCAGAAAACAAGCCAGAATGGCATCGGAATAACTCCACCGAAGGCAAATATACCCGGGATCATGAGAATGACTGCAATCAGGATTTCTCCGGCATAAATATTACCGAATAGTCGGAAAGCTAAGGTCAAAGGCTTGGCGACAAAATCAATAATATGAAGGATCGCAAAAGGCGGATAAGGTTCAAGAAAGTGTTTGAAATAGTGCGCACCTTTATATTTGAGTCCATAGACCAATACTAAAACAATCGTTATTGTAGATAAAGCAAAGGTCGTATTAACATCTGCTGTTGGCGACGAAAACGTTGTTGTTCGCGCACTGAAAATTGCTCCGCCAAACATCTCATTGATTCTAGCAAAGTGTACGTGATCGAGTAAGGGTGCGAATATATTGGGAATCAAGCCAATCATGTTCGCAAAAAAAACAAACATAATCAGGGAAAGAAGATACCCGAGCAATGACGATCCTTTTTTATAGTTCATATTATCAGAGATAAGGCCCCTGACAAAATCAATGATCCATTCCAAAAGATTTTGAAGTTTTCCGGGTGTCCCACTTGTCAGATTACGCTTACAAAGAAAGACAAAACCCAAAAGAAGTATCATCGTGACCCAAGTCATAATCAGAGTCTTCGCATGCAAAGTGCCATTTCCCAATACCCATAGTACGGTATCATGCATTTAATTTTCACCACCTTTCGTTTTTCTTAGTTGATGCCTTGCTACAATTATAGGAATAACAATACCAATCATCATTCCTATAGCCACATAATAAAGCCATTCCGGTTGGAACTTTGCAACAATAGCAAATACCAACGTAATGATTACCAACCTGAATACTAAGCTTTTGTAGTATGTTTTTAGGGCTGCTTTCTTATCTTTGTCCATTGCTTTTCGAGCATCCCTAAGTAGCCACTTAACATTAATTATGCCCGTATAATAGCCGATCAATAAACCGACAAGGGGATAAAATTCTGTTCGCCATATTACGATTAAAACAGTAATGCAGAGAATAACCGTCAAAATCTGAATAAACCTGCTATTTTCCATCCGTTTTACCTAACTTTAAATAAATTAATATTAGAGATAGTATACTGAACAAAATACCTAGAATCATCAAAACTGCCTTAAATAAAGGGTCAGTGCCAAAATGAGTATCCAAATAATTTCCGAAAAAATATCCTCCTACTTCCAAGCCAACAAGAGCAGAGGCACTTGATGATCCCCATAGCATATACTTGACAACATCACTTGTAAATTTGTCAGCCATCTGGTTCCCTCAAATCTCTTGGTTTTTCGTTGACAACATAATATATAATGCAAGATTTATGCCAATTGCACTTGCCGTCAAAAGCCGCCTAGAATTAGGATTATCTCTCCTTCACATAATCATCAGTTTTTATTTTGCAATTTTTTTAATTATTTTGGTTTTTTATAAGAAAAATTTTGTGATCAGATACTGAAAATCTTACGATCATAAAATTTTTCAACAATAATTTGGGTGATTCTTGCGCTTGATCTGCCGTCCCCGTATGGGTTTGCCGCTTGAGACATTTTTTCATAGGCATCCTGGTCGGTTAATAGCTGCTGAATACTCTCAACAACTTTTTTATATTGTGTCCCAACCAGCAATACGGTTCCTGAATCTACAGCCTCAGGCCGTTCAGTCGTATCCCTGACCACTAGAACGGGCTTGCCCAGTGAAGGAGCCTCTTCTTGTATCCCCCCAGAGTCTGATAAGATCAGATAGGCCTTCGCCATTAGATTTACAAAGGGTTCGTAATCCAAAGGTTCAATTAAATGGACTCTTTCATTGCCTCCCAGAACCTCCCCGACTACTTTCCTGACCGTAGGATTCTTATGCATCGGAAATATAACATAGGTATCAGGAAATTCCCTCAGGACTGTCTCCAGCGCCTGATAGATCTGCCGCATGGGTTCTCCCCAATTCTCTCGGCGGTGCGTTGTCATTAGGATCATTCGTTTATTTTTATTTGCTTGTAAGATCTTGTTCAAATCTATATCCGCAAACTGATATTCCGTCTTAACGGTACTTAATAAGGCATCAATTACTGTGTTACCTGTAACAAATATATTCTCCGGGGCGACCCCTTCGCGCAGCAAATTAATTCTCGATACTTCGGTAGGTGCAAAATGCAGGTCTGTTAAACTGCTGGTAAGTTTCCGATTGATTTCCTCTGGCCAAGGAGAATATTTCTGGCCAGTTCGCAAGCCAGCCTCGATATGGCCAATCCGGATCTTATGATAAAAAGCTGTTAGGGCTGACGCAAAAGTAGTTGTAGTATCCCCTTGTACCAAAATCAAATCCGGTTTTTCCTTAAGCAATATCTCATCCATTCCTGTCAGCACTCCAGTGGTAAGGGCGGTCAGGGTCTGTCCATGCTTCATTAAATCAAGATCATAATCAGGTATAATGTCAAAGAGTTTAACAACCTGATCCAGCATCTCACGATGCTGGGCAGTAACAACGACCAGGCTTTCAACGCCATCTTGTTTTTCTAATGCTTTTACGAGAGGTGCCATCTTAATAGCCTCAGGTCTGGTTCCAAATACAGTCATGACCTTATATTTTCGTTGCTTCAATTCCACAATATTTCCCTCACTGTTGGGCAATGCCTGAATGCGTACTTCAAAGACCTTTAATCTTAAATATTATACACGCCCAAGACATTTTTCGCAAATATATACAACTATAATTGTCTTTATTTTGCCATTTATTAGAGATAAAGGCTATCTAAACGCCTTCATGCTTCTGTCCCGTCCCATGCTCTACCTGATACTGGAATCGTGGCACGCTACCTAATATGGAATAAATAACCGAGAGTAAAAAATGATGCAAATAGTTTGTGTGAACTATTCGCATACAGCTCCATCATCCTATGGTTTATTACTCGCTTGTCTCGAAGCGAATATTCTTTTTTTTACCGTTTTCATCAAGATAGACAACCCGTTTAATCATCGCATTTTTAATCATTCTCCGGCACAACAGGCAGGGTTCCCCTGATGCTTGTTCCCCATCAAATTCATAGCCGGATATGTAGATTGTGGCTCCCTGCATTTTTACGGGATCACCGGCAATAATCGCATTTTGTTCAGCGTGAACCGCCACACATAACTCATATCTTTCCCCTTTGGGAATATTATACCGTTCCCTGACACATTCCCCGATGTCAATGCAGTTGGGCTCCCCTCTGGCAGCACCATTGTAACCCGTGCTAACAATAATATTGTCTTTGACAATCACTGCACCGTAATTGCGCCTTAAGCAGGTCGACCGCCTGGCCACCAGCCGGGCAAGATCAAGGAAATATTCGTCCCACGCTGGCCTAGTTTGGTTTTTCATCACACTACTCCCCGCATTCCGCTTTCCTTTGCTAAAAAAGTCCACTAATTTTTGTCTGCCAAGATAATTCTCTATTTTTAGTATACTCGTACCAGACGCTACTGTCATTATATCTGTTAGGATCTTTTCCTGTTCATTTTCTGTTTCTTCCCTGTTGTTATCCTTTCGTTCCAAACAGTCTGTCCCCTGCGTCTCCGAGTCCCGGAATGATATAGGCGGACTCGTTTAAGCATTGATCGACAGCCGCAACGTAGATATCGACATCCGGGTGATTTTCCTGGACAACGCTTATACCCTCTGGTGCTGCTATCAAACAAACAAGTTTAATACTTCTGGCACCACGCTTCTTAATGGAAAAAATCGCTGCAGAAGCTGAACCTCCTGTGGCAAGCATTGGATCAATCAAAATAATATCTCTTTCCCTGGAATCTGAGGTCATCTTAAAATAGTACTCCACCGGCTGAACGGTCTCATGATCCCGGCAGAGACCAATATGGCCGATCCTGGCATTAGGTATGATCTTAAGCATCCCGTCCATCATTCCTAGGCCTGCCCTCAGGATCGGAACCAAAACAACTTTCCGGCCAGATATTCTTTTGGCCTTGGCTGTAGCCAGCGGCGTCTGAACCTCGATTTCCTCCAGTGGGAAGTCTTTGGTGACTTCATACGTCATCAGCATGGCTACTTCCTCAATCAGGTCCCGGAATTCTTTCGAGCTCGTATTTTTATCGCGAATTAATCTGAGTTTATGCTCAATCAAAGGATGATTCGAGATGTAGACATTTCCCATTATTATTTGCTCCTCCCAGGTTAGCTTACTTATACAAGGGAAATCTTCCGCAAATATCCTCGACAATTGCTTCGGCCCGGGCAGTTTTCGAAGCATCGCTGGCCGTACTCAAGGTCAGGTCAATCGCTTCGGCGATCAGATCCATCTCAGCTTCCTTCAACCCTCTGGTCGTGACCGCAGGCGAACCGATCCGGATACCGCTCGTTACATTGGCACTCTGAGGATCAAACGGGATCGTATTTTTATTCACGGTAATGCCAACACTGTCCAACCGTGTTTCGGCTTCTTTGCCAGTCAGCCCCTTGCTTCTGACATCCAGTAGCAGTAGATGGTTGTCCGTACCACCTGAAACCAAACGGAACCCTCTTGCCAGAAATCCTTTGGCTAAGGCCTGGGCATTTTGCAAAATCTGCTGCTGATATTCAACAAATCCCGGTAGAAGAGCTTCACCAAAAGCCACGGCCTTGGCTGCAATCACATGCATCAGTGGGCCGCCCTGAATTCCAGGGAATATCGCTTTATCGATCTTTGGCCCGAATTCCTCTTTACAGAGAATAAGCCCGCCTCTTGGTCCTCTTAACGTCTTATGGGTTGTGCTGGTTACAAAATGCGCATAGGGAACGGGGCTCGGATGAAGACCGGCTGCCACCAGACCTGCAATATGCGCCATATCAATCATCACGTAAGCACCAACTTCATCGGCAATTTCTCTGATTCGTTTAAAATCGATTAAGCGAGGGTAAGCACTCGCTCCACCCACAATCATCTTTGGTTTATGGGCAAGCGCCAGTTTATGCAGATTGTCGTAATCAATCCGTTCTGTTTCCTTATCAACGCCATATTCAATAAAATTGAAATATTTTCCCGAGATATTGACCTGACTTCCATGCGTAAGATGCCCCCCATGAGACAGGTCCATGCCCAGAACCGTGTCCCCAGGATTCAGCATTGCAAAATAAACTGCTGTATTGGCCTGCGCTCCTGAATGGGGCTGAACATTAGCATGTTCCGCATTAAACAGTTTTTTGACCCTTTCCCTGGCCAGGCTTTCAACTATATCAACATGCTCACATCCGCCGTAATAACGTTTTCCCGGATATCCTTCGGCGTATTTGTTTGTGAGGACCGAACCCTGAGCAGCCATAACTGCCCTGCTGACAAAGTTTTCCGAAGCGATGAGTTCAATTTTATTTTCCTGTCTGTTTTCTTCCAGCTCTATGGCTTTTGCTACCTCAGAGTCCTGGATTGCTAAATATTTCTGAATATAATCCATCTAAATATTCACCTCTATCATAAATAACTAGGATATTGTTACCTTCTCTGCATCTTATCAACCTTAAAATTATTCTGTTTAGCATATGCCATCGTATAAACTTCTGTCCTGACCCGCCTCAGTTACAGGGGTAAGAAGCTCTTGGGCCGCCGACATACTTCGGCCGAGTTTTGGCAAGATTAAGATGAGCCGCACCAAGTTTCCGGACATTAATCCTTAGTGGGACGGCCACCGGGCGAAGATGCATACCAATCAACGTGTCTCCGATATCAATTCCGGCATCAGCCCTAACCTGTTCGACAGTAACAGGATCGGAAAAATTTCCCCAGGCAGCCAGGGACATTGCTCCGCCTGCTGAAAGAGAGGGTATCACCACAACGGGTTCAAGATTCAGCCTGTCAACCGCATTTCTTTCTACGATGAGCACCCGGTTTAAATGCTCACAGCATTGAACCGCCAAAAGAATCCCAAGCTTGTCCGCCCACTTCCGAAGTGGTTCAAACAGAACATCAGCTACTTCTTTGTTACCGGCTTTGCCAATCTTCTCGCCGATAATTTCACTCGTGCTGCAGCCGATAACCAACAGTTGTCCAGGCTTTAGTTCAGCTATATCCTCAAAGGCTTGAAGAATATGCTCCCACTCATCTTTGATTTGTTGAAGCATTTCCTTCTTATCCGCCATAGTACCCTCACGCCTTTCTTATTTTTTTGGCCAATATTCTCAGCCTAAAGATTAAAATTACTGTTCAAAATCGCTAATCATATCTACTCTTCTGGCATGTTTCCACCCGCTGAAGGATGTCGTCAAAAAAGTCTCGACAATATCCAGCGCAACACCCTGACCAATTACCCTTGCTCCAAGTGCTAGAATATTAGCATTATTATGCTGCCTGGCCATCTTGGCCATATAACTGTCGGTACAAAGGGCAGCCCGAGTTCCCTTGACTTTATTAGCTGCGATGGAAATCCCTATTCCGGTGCCACAGACCACGATTCCAGAATCTACTTTATTTTCTATCACTGCTTTCCCGACATTGAATCCATACTCCGGATAATCAACGGAACTGTCGCTGTCTGTACCGCAATCTAGAATTTCGTAGCCTTTTTCCGCAAGAAATTCTTTGATGCACTCCTTAAGCTGATATCCTGCATGATCTGCACCCAATGCAATTTTCATTTCTGCCTCCTAAACTCCGTAGTTTTTTATCATTATTTTTTGTAATTTAGCATTTACAGGCGCTAACTTTTCTCTTGATACCGCCTTATTCCGGCTTTGATCGTTTCTTCAATTTCTTCCGCACATAACCTATATGTTTCCAGAGATCCTAGCCATGGATCGGAAATTTCTTTATCTAAACCAGCCCATTCTCCGAGCTGCATGATTTTATCCTGATATTCCGGATAAATACTGACCAATAATTTTTTCTGAGCTTTGGTCATTGTCAGGATCAGGCCCGCTGCAGCAAGTGTGTCTTTTTGCAGTCTGGCTGCTCGGTGTTGCCGGGAATCAATTCCCCTTTCCTGGAGAATTTGCCCTGCATACGGGCTGACGGGATCGCCATCCAAAGCCTGAATACCAGCCGAGAAAATCTCAACCCCTTCCGGAAAGTATAAGCGGGCAAGACCTTCTGCCATCGGGCTTCGGCATGTATTTCCTGTACAAACAAACAAAATTTTCTTAGATATCATTATACCCTCTTTTCCGGACTAGTAAATTATAATTTGATTGACTTAGAAAATAAGACTGAAGATCATTCTCAGGCCAATCAAAAATAAGATACTGCCACCAATGGCTTCAGCTTTGCTGCCGGCCCAGGTCCCAATTCTTCGGCCAAGAAAGATGCCGCATCCTGTCATGATGCCTGCGGTAAAGCCCATGATCAGGATTGCCGGCAGGATCATACTGACAAACGTACCCAGAGAAAATCCGACACTCAGCGCGTCAAGGCTGACGCTTCCTGCCAAAACAAAAATTCCGAAACCTTTTAAACTCGGAATGTTTTTTTCTCCCGATCCCAGAATGGCTCCCAGAATCATTTTACTGCCAAGCCAGAGCAAAATGACAGCTCCAATTCCAATTGTAACATTGCCAAACAGCAATCCAAGTTTCTGTCCAATCCACAAACCCAAAAGCGGCATGAAAACATGAAACGCTGCCACGACAGTACTCAGCCGCAGCGCTGTTTTATTGTCGGTTCCAATCATTCCCAAAGCAAGCGAGAAGGAAAAGGCATCCATCCCTAGTGCTATTGATACCGCTATAATCCATGTTAATTCCAATTTTTTTCCTCCTTAATTTTGGTCAGACCAGGATACTTGCGTCCCTGGTCCAGAAATTCTTTTTTGCCAGCTGCTTTTTTCAAGCGGTTCATAAAAGCAAGTCCTATTCCTTCTTCTGCAATCTCCTCCGCTAGAATGATATCGATATTTTGCTCGTCACACAGTCTCAGTCCCTCAAACAGACGGCTGGCTGCTGAATCAAGATTATTTCTGGAACCAAGTACAAATATCATATCAGCCCTGCTGGTCGTATCTTCGGTCAATCTGGCAATTGTTTCGTCCAAACACAGTGCCGCAGTCCTTGCCGCGTTGTTTTTGTTCCTGAGATATTTCGTAATTTTTTCAGCTTTTTCAAAGGTACTGCCGCTGAATAAAATGATTTCACCTTGCGGTGCGTAATGTCTATATTTCATGCCAGGCGACCTGGGTTTTACGGTAGACAGTCCGTTATCAGTACTACGGTCCAGTTCGACCTTCCCCAGCACTGCCCGAAGTTGTTCAAGCGTAATTCCTCCCGGGCGCAGAACCGTTGGTAATTCCCCTGTCAAATCGAGTACAGTCGATTCGAGACCCACTGTACAAGATCCGGCATCTATCAGCAACGGAATCTTCCCTTTTAGATCACGCCAAACATGATCTGCATTAGTTGGACTAGGCTTTCCCGATATATTCGCACTTGGTGCGGCCAGCGGACAACCCGCTGCTTCAATCAATGCCAGGGCAACAGGGTGATTCGGCATTCTGACCGCTACAGTGTCCAGTCCCCCGCTTACAATCTCCGGAATATCCGTTCTCTTAGGCAGTATCAGCGTTAAAGGTCCTGGCCAGAAATTCCGCGCGCAGATTTCAGCCTGCTGTGGCCAAACACGGACAAGCTGCTTTGCTTCGTCCAAAGTAGCAACATGAACAATCAACGGATTATCCGAAGGACGTCCTTTCACAGCATATATTTTAGCACAGGCTTTACTGTCCAGCGCATTCGCACCAAGCCCGTAAACGGTTTCGGTTGGAAATGCCACGACTTCACCCTGGCGTAGCAAAGCTGCTGCTTCCTGTAATTCTTTATCCTGTTTAATGCTGTCCGGCTTCAGCCAGATTTTTTTTGTTTCCATAGCAGCTCCTTCGTGATCCCTAGTACCTTATTAACTCTAAATTGCATGTAAAGTGCTTAGCCTCAGGGTTGAAGGGTACTCGGCTGACGGCGGTTTCCAAACGGCTATTAACGAAATTCTATTCCTTACGGGCCAGCACTATTCTATCCAGACCAGCGTAGTCAGAAAATAATTCGGTTTGGTATCCGGCAGCCTTAAATAATTCCCGAACCTGGGTTCCCTGGGAATATCCGATTTCCACCAGAATTATTCCCCCATGGTTCAAGAATTCTGTTGCTTTCATAGCAATCCTCCGGTAAAAATCCAATCCATCTTTTCCAGCCAGCAGGGCTAAGACAGGCTCTTTCCTGACTTCCGGCGGACACTCCAGAATTTCCTGTTCTGAGATGTACGGAGGATTGGAAACAATCAGGCTGAATTTTTCTCCCTGTACCGGTGCAAAAAGATCTCCCAGACGAAAGTCAATATTCACGTTCATCTTGGCCGCATTGATTTTAGCGACAGTCAAAGCTTCAAAAGACATATCAACAGCGACAACAGACGCCTGATTCCAATAATAGGCCACAGCAACGGCAATTGCCCCGCTGCCTGTGCAAAGATCAAGAACCCTTGTAGAAACTTCCTTATGTTCTCGTTCTCTACCTATATTCTTGCCCAATTCCAGGACTTTCTCAACTAGAAGTTCCGTTTCTGGCCTCGGGATCAGAACGCTTGGGTTCACAAAGAAATCAAGACCCATAAATTCACGGGTCTTAAGCAGATAAGCAAGTGGTTCCCTCTGACCACGTCGTTTCAGGAAATCATTATAGATCTCTTTTTCCGGGGAAGCGATTACCCTGTCACGCTCGGCATATAGTTTGTCTCTCGTCGTTTTAAGCACAAAGGCCAGAATAAGATCCGCCTCTACCCGGGCGTCAGCTACCCCGCACTGCGCTAAATACTGTGTGCCTTGCCGAAGCAGCTCCATTGGCTGATCAGCATCAAGTCTGTCTGTCATACCCGGTAAACTCCTGCTTTCATCTTTGTCCATTAGACCGAAGCTTTGAGCCTTTCGGCATGATCGGCCGAAATCAATGCCGTAATGATTTCTTCGATGTCACCCATCAAAATGCTGTCCAGTTTATGCAGTGTAAGGCCGATACGATGATCGGAAACCCTGCCCTGCGGATAGTTGTAGGTTCGGATGCGCTCACTGCGGTCACCTGTCCCTACCTGGCTTTTACGTTCCTGGGCAATCTCGCCGGCTGCTTCTTCCTGGGCTTTCTCCAAGAGCCTGGCTCTGAGCACTTTTAAGGCTTTATCCTTATTCTTGTGCTGGGACTTTTCATCCTGGCAAGAGACCACGATCCCCGTCGGCAAGTGGGTAATGCGGACTGCCGACTGTGTCGTATTGACTGACTGACCACCGGGGCCGCTGGAACAAAAAATATCGATCCTGATATCGTTTGGGTTAATCGCAACATCGACTTCCTCGGCCTCAGGCAGTACGGCAACCGTCACGGTAGACGTATGAATCCTGCCGCCGGATTCGGTCGCAGGAATTCGCTGAACACGGTGAACGCCGCTTTCATATTTCAGTCTGCTATAAGCACCTTGTCCTTCGATCATAAAAATAATCTCTTTAAAGCCACCAATATCCGTGAAACTGGCACTTAAGGGTTCCGTCTTCCAGTTTTGACTTTCGGCATATTTTGTATACATCTTGTATAAATCACCTGCAAACAAAGCCGCTTCATCTCCGCCAGCGCCGGCTCTAATCTCCATAATGACGTTTTTCTCATCATTCGGATCCTTCGGCAATAGCAGGATTTTCAAATCCTCTTCCAACTTTTTTTTGCTCTTTGTTAATCCATCCTGTTCGGCCTCGGCCATTTCTCTCATTTCAGGATCGCGTTCCTCAGCAAGCATACCTTTCAAATCTTCGATCTGCCGGTTTATTTCTTTATATTCGTGAAATACTGCGACTATATCTGTAAGCGCCGACTGGCTTCTGGCATATTTCTGAAAATCAGCCTGATTAGCGATGATCTCCGGCTTGGCCAAGAGCTCTGTCAGATCGTCATATTTTTTTTCAATCTCTTCGAGCCTGTTTAGCATGTTTTAACCTCTCCCAAATGAATTTTATCTATGATAGTTCCTGTCCGGTCGCGAGTACCCCGTTAAGCGCAGCAATCGCAACCTCAAGTTGGGAGTCGTCCGGTTCCCTGGTCGTAAGCTTCTGCAGTAGAAGGCCGGGAACTATGATCCACTTTAAAAACATCGATTTGGAAAATCTCCCTGACAGCTTCAAAAGCTCGTACGAAACTCCAGCTACTAGCGGCATCAGGATAATTCTGGAAACAATACGCCACCACAAAGGATCCACGCCCAAAAAGGCAAAAACAAAGATACTAACGATAACAACAATAAGCAAGAAGCTCGTCCCGCACCGTGGATGCAGTCTGGAGTATTTCCGAGTGTTCTCCGTATTTAGTTCTACGCCAGCTTCATGCGCAAATATTGCTTTATGTTCCGCCCCATGGTATTGGAATACCCGCTGAATATCCTTTAATCTGGAAATCAGAAAAATATATAGAAATAACACAATAAGACGAATAAGGCCTTCGACAATATTTTGCAGCACCGTGCCAGGAAAAATATCTGTCAATAAATGGGCGGAAGCTGTCGGTATTCCGACAAATAACAGAAGTCCGGCAGCAAAGGCAATAATGATCGTTAATGCCATCGCCCAAAAGCCAAGCTCCTCTCCTTCTTCTTCGCCAACAGCGCGGTCGGCAGAAAACATCAAGGCTTTGGTTCCAAGCACCAGGGATTCGAGTAGCGCAACAAAGCCCCGGATAATCGGCAATTTGAGAACCGGCTTCTGAGACCAGGGATGAATATCTTGGGTCGTTACTTCAATCTCTCCGTTGGGTAGACGAACAGCCATCGCAATCGCCCGTGGCCCGCGCATCATTACTCCTTCAATCAGCGCTTGCCCTCCATATTGAACAGGTTTTTCCATAAATTTAAACCTCCAGGCCTAATAACCGAAAAGCAGAGCTTACGCTCTGCTCCTTGTCTTTTACAGGCAACGGCCTCAGACCGTTGTTATTGCAAACCGTATTTCTTTTTAAAACGATCGACTCGTCCACCAGCATCAACAAATCGCTGAACTCCAGTGTAAAAAGGATGACACTTGGAACAAATTTCGACCTTGATATCCTTCTTCGTACTACCTGTTTCTATAATATTGCCGCAAGCGCAGCTAATGGTAGTTTGTTCATATTTCGGATGAATTTTCTCTTTCATAACCCGTCACCTTCCTTCCCAATCAGATCCGTCTCAATCAAATACAGTCAACTCTGAATATTCTAGCACATTCTTTGCCTTTCGGTCAAGAAAAAACAATTCTGAAAGCTCCTTTTCACAGCGTTTTTAGCAGGCACCTTTAATTGCATATTTGGGTTTTTTGGCAAAACAATGTTTGGCTTCAATAAAACGAACCGTACCAGTCTTACCTCTCATCACCACAGTGTGCGTCGTGGCACCCTCACTGCTGTATATCACGCCTTTAAGCAGCGGTCCTTCCGTAATTCCGGTTGCCGCAAAAAAGATGTCATCCGTATTGACCAGATCATTGAGTGTCAGCAATTTATTGATATCCATTATACCTAGTTTCCGGGCTCTTTCAACATCTTCTTCATTCTCCGGCCAAAGTCTCCCCTGCATTTCACCGCCCATACAGCGCAGGGCAGCAGCGGCGAGCACACCCTCAGGAGCTCCTCCGACCCCCATCATCACATCAACTCCGCTGCCTTCCAGCCCGCAGGCAACGGCCGGAGCGACATCACCGTCGGTAATCAGGCGTATTCTGGAGCCGCATTCTCTTACCTGACGGATGATTTCACTGTGACGGGGCCTGTCGAGAATAACCACCGTAAGTTCCTGGATTTTCTTATTGAGTCCCTTGGCTATGTTCTCAAGATTTTCAGCGACCGGAGCATCTAGATGGATACGTCCCGCAGCCTTGGGACCGACAGCAATTTTATTCATATACATATCCGGGGCGTGCAGAAGTCCATATCTTTTGGTCACAGCTAAAACCGCTATGGCTCCCGGCATTCCTTTAGCAACAAGATTTGTTCCCTCGAGGGGATCAACGGCAACATCAACCTCGGGCTTTTCGCCCGTACCAAGTTTCTCCCCAATGTAAAGCATCGGGGCTTCGTCCATTTCACCTTCGCCGATCACAACCGTACCATCCATGTGCACGGTATCGAACAAAGATCTCATAGCTTCCACTGCCGCATCATCGGCTTCATTCTTCTGTCCCATTCCTACCCAGCGCGCTGAAGCGAGTGCTGCCGCTTCCGTCACCCGGGCAAATTCCATGGTTAATTCTCTTTCCATCTCTTTTTCACCCTTCTTAACTTAACTTCTTCCAGTCATCCATAAATTTATTAATTCCTGCAGTTGTCAAGGGATGCTCGGATAATTTGCTCAAAACGCCAAAAGGTATTGTCGCAAAATCCGCGCCAATCTTAGCCGCTTCCAGGACGTGAACAGGATGACGAATACTTGCGGCAATCACCCCGCAGTCCAGATCATGGACCTCAAAAATTTCGCAGATATCAGCCAGAACATTCATGCCGACCTCCCCAATATCGTCAAGCCTTCCTAAAAAAGGGCTGACATAAGCGGCCCCTGCCCTTGCTGCCATCAGTGCCTGAACAGGGCTGAACACCAATGTAACATTCGTCTGGATATCTTCTTCCCGTAGTGTCTTGACGGCTTTTAAGCCGCCAAGCGTCATCGGAATTTTGACGACAATATTCGGATGAATATCTGCGAGCCGCCGGGCTTCCTGGCACATACCCTCATAATCGAGCGCTATGACTTCCGCACTAATGGGGCCATCGACAATCCCGGCAATTTTATGGATTAGGGTATGGAAGTCCTCTTTTTCTCTGGCTACCAAAGAAGGATTCGTCGTTATACCGGCGATGACTCCCATGTCCCACGCCCGGGAAATCTCTCCTATATTGGCTGAATCAAGGAAAAAACGCATAGGCCAAATTCCTCCTTTAATAATATACGGCATAGCAAAAAAAGCTACTCAACCTCCGTAATGATATTCTTTCTATGATTTCCCTTTAGAGAATCGTTGATGATCCGTATCTCATTTTCCTCTAAAGTAATTGCTCCCGTTTGTTCTAGTATGCGCAAAATATCCTTATTATCAGTATAAATAATACCTATTGCCTTGCATAAATCGCAAATCAATTCTACACGGTCAGGTAATATTTCTACAGTTAGGTTATGATTTCCGCATTTGCAACCAAGCTTTTTCCATTCAACCAACCTGCCAAGTATTTCCATAACGCCATAGACAACAAAAAAATCATCTGTCATTATATCGAGATCTTCCTGATCGCTTGTTAACTCCGAAGCTAGACGGACAAAGTTCTTTTTGATTTCTGTGCACAATTCCATGACACGTGATTCAGGGCCGATATAGCCTACCGGCAGTTCCTTGTCACTGCATCCCAGGCGCAAAGGTTGTTCTCCCCAAATCAACTCCCTTCTAGTAACCAAGTGATGCGGCCTCCCGCAGTAAATACAAGAATATTCTATGCCGATTTTCTTGCTCTCAAAACTGATGAGCGTCAATAATGGAGTACCGCACGTGCAAATGAAACTGTTTTTTCCCAAGTGAGCAAAAGAAAACACTGATAATGTTTTAAATTGAAGTTTCCCGCAGTGGGAACAAAGCATCCCCATGCTTGAGACCGCCTGAACAATCATCTTTAGGCTCACCTCCCACACTGTCAGCCTATTGGGTCTTTCCGCTCCATGAAATCGCGGTATCAGGCTCCGTGGCCTTGCAGTTCTTTGTCATCCGTGGCCGTGGCATTAGGCCTTCCGTTACCGTCTCAAGTCACGGATCACATCAGCTTACCTATGCCGTATAGTTTATAGTTCTCCAAGTAAAATATTATTCCTGCCTTAGATTTTTTAGAATATTAGAATCGCCGTTTTTTACCATCCATGGCACCGTTGCATTAGACCCCTCCATAGCCGTCAAAAAGCCAGACTTTCGTTGGAAGTCTGGCCGGTTAATTCGTTGACCATTCAAGCCATTATTTTTTGCATACGTTTCAATCCCCAGAAACCTGATCCGCATTGATGATTTCTCCAACCTGTTTTTTTAGGTCATTTAAATCAAAAGGTTTAACAACAAAACCGGATACTCCTAGTTCCTCAGCCTGTTTATAAAAAATCTGATCCCCATATGCCGTCATCATGATGACCCGGCTTTTAAAATCTGTCTCCCTGAGTTTCGTTAGAACCTCAATTCCACTCATTCCAGGCATCTTAACATCCATGATTATCAGATCCGGTTGAAATTTCGGAATAATCTCAAGCGCTTTTATTCCGCTACCGCACGATTCAATCTCATAACCATATTCTAAAAAAACCTCGGTTAGAAGTCTTCTGATCCCATTTTGGTCATCCACAATTAACATCTTCAGCATCAAAGCCCCCCTTTTTATAACTAGATTTGCAGTTGTCAATAGATTTTCACATATCCATTGCACTAAAAGCATAGGATTTGACAAAGATCACCATACTACCTTTTATTTGACAATTGTTCTTCGCTGGGAGACAAAAATCCTTCATTAATTATTCTTATTCTCATTATTTCTCCATTTTTTTTATACATCCGTAGGATCCTGGGATTGGCCTGAGTTCTTCGTAAAGGAATCACAATCTCGTCACCGGCTACACAAGGCACGCTGCCGACATCAAGTACCGTAAGCTGCATCCCAATTTTTCCTACAATACTGACGGTTTGCCCGTTGTAAAGCAGTTTTTCCCGGCCCAGCTGAATACCCACCATAGCCGCCATATTTTTGACGATCATTTTCGCGAGATCCACAATGTTTTGAGGCACAAGCCGAGGTTCGATGCCAAACCCATCAGCATAACCTACCGGTACCACTGCTAGGGTCGTATCCTTTTTAGCCTTGTAAACACTCTGGTAGCCCACAAAGGTACCTTTTGCCGCTTTTTGCAGGTGAACAATTCTTGCTTTGACCAGCCAAGGGTCTTTTAACCACAGCCTGCCTTCGAATGCCGGCGCAGGACAATGACCAATCAAGAGTGTTCCGACTCTGACCATATTGTAATGATACTCTGGAAAATCCAAATAGGCGGCGCTGTTGCACACGTGCTTAAGCGGGATCCGGATGCCTGCTTGTTCCAACGTTTGAACATAAGCCAGATATTTTTCATTCTGTGCTCTGGTATAGGCATGATCACGCTGAGCTCCACGGGCAAAGTGAGTGTACGCCCCGGTTACCTCCAACTGAGGAGCTTCTCGCAACGCTTCAGATAATTCCTTCATCTGATCGCCCGTAAAACCGGTACGTCCCATACCCGTTTCTAACTTCAGCTGAATCCCGGCTTTAGTTCCCAACGCTTCGGCAAGTTTGTCCAATATCGGTATCCAGTCCAACTGTGATATCGTTAGTTCAATACGAGCTTGGATTGCCGCCTTCCAGTCTTCTGGGCTGGACGGGCCGAGCACCAGGATCGCACCGTCAATACCCTGGTTTCGCAGCAGCAACGCTTCAGCGATGGTAGTGACAGCAAAGGCCGTACATCCTTCTCCCTGCAAGGCTCGTGCTACTTCCGTAGCCCCTAGGCCATAGGCATCTGCCTTAACGACTGCCATGATCCGGCATTTAGCAGAAAGCCCGGCCACGATTTGTCGGTAATTATGGATAATGGCATCCATATCTACTTCGATCCACAGATCTGACATGACAAGTCCCTCTTTAACAAATGATTTAAAAATATTTAAGAGATGATTTAAGAAATTACAAGAAATGAATTATTTATTTCGTAGCCTGCGCATCCGGGCAAGCAGCCCTTTCAGTTTCCCGGAGTAAGCTTTTTCAGCAATCTGCCAAATTACATACAGGATAGGCCTGTAAACATAGTCCCATTCCCCAATGAATTCTGTAAACTCGCCGTTAAAACCTTTTTTAAATTTATACAGCCCATACAGTGGATTACTCTCGTCCAGATCTCCGGATACTCCTCTGAAATCATAGAGTGTACAACCATTGGCTTTGGCCCAGCAAATCATTTCCCATTGAATCAAATAGTTGGGCATGACATTGCGATAAGAATTTGATGATGCCCCATAGATGTACCAGGCTTTGTCCCCTGTGATGAAGGCCAGCGTTCCCGCAACAATCTTTCCTTCATATTCGGCAACAAAAAGTTCGGCAAAACCTGCCGGCACCAGCGTATCATACAGATCTTCAAAATAGGTATAAGACCTCACCAAGAAATTATCCCGCTCGGTCGTTTCCTTGAGTACACGAAAAAATTCCGGCAGGTCTTCTCTTAATCCTTTCCGGATCGTGACACCTTTTTTAGAGGCAAGGCGTATATTATAGCGGGTTTTTTGATGCATATTCACAAGCAAGGTCTCTTCATCCGGCAAAATGTCCAGACGAAACACAAACTTTGGCTGAACACCTTCAAAATTCTTTCCTGTATCCATTTTTTTGAAGCCCTGGGCTTTCAAAATACCTGCCAGAACCTGATCGGTTGAAGATACATCCGGATCAATCTTTAAGAGAATCGCCTTACGCTGTTGCGCTAGCTTCCTGATCGCTTCCAAAACAGCTGCTATTTTTCTGCTATCGTGCATATCAATGACCGGACCGCGCGGACAGTAAAAAATGGGCATCCCCAGCAACGGCAGTTTCCTTTCGAGAATTGTTGCAGCAGCAAAAATCTCACCATCTTTTTCCACTGCAAGCCTCCAAGGTTTCCAGCCCGTTCTTCCTTTAATGTCTCCCCATTCCCATAATTGCATCGCATGCCCTTTGAGATGATTACAAATAAAGGAATTAAACTTTGCTTTATCTTTAATTGTGAGCCACCTTGCCGTAAATTCCATTTTTCTACTCCTCCCAAAGACATTTCATTCCATCATTTGCGGAAATACAATTCATAGAAATACCAATCACCCGGTTCGACGTGAACCGGTTGACTGGCAAAAAACGTTTTTCTTCATCCTATTATCCTATTATTCTTATCTTAAACGTAATGATATGATTTTAAACAGTCTGATGTTTGCTGTCTTATACTTCCTTCAGCGTTGCAGTGATAAAGTTTTTGAAGAGTGGATGTGGCCGGTTCGGCCTGGACTTAAATTCAGGGTGGAACTGAGAAGCCACAAACCAAGGATGATTCGGATATTCCGATATTTCGACGAGTCTGTCGTCCGGGGATGTACCCGAGAATACCATGCCGTTCTTCTCAAGAATTTCCCGGTAATGATTGTTCACTTCATAGCGGTGACGATGTCGCTCATAAATCACTTCACTGGAATATGCCGAGTTGGCAAGCGTATTCGGTTTGACCCTGACCGGAGAAATCCCCAGACGCATCGTCCCGCCCATATCTTCAATGTCTTTTTGCTCCGGCAGCAAATCGATCACGGGATATTCCGTATCGGGGTTAAATTCTGTACTATTCGCGCCTTTTAGCCCGCAGACGTTTCTTGCAAATTCTATGATGGCACACTGCATCCCGAGACAAATGCCTAAATACGGTACTTTGTTCTCTCTGGCATACTGGATCGCCTTGAGTTTCCCTTCAATCCCTCTATTTCCAAATCCTCCGGGCACCAAGATGCCTTTAATTCCGGCAAATATTTGCCCCAGATCCGCCCCTGGAACCTCAAGCTCTTCAGAATTGATCCAGCGGATTTTTACACCGGCCCCCTGGTCGATGCCAGCATGGCGCAAGGCTTCTGCTACACTGAGGTAGGCGTCGGGCAAAGTAACGTATTTGCCGACAATCGCAATTTCTGTATACCTGCATGGCGACTTAATCTTCAGAACCATTTTTTCCCACGTTGACATATCTGCTTTGGGGGCTTTAATCCCCAAACAGCACAGAACGATATCATCCATACCTTCTTCCTGAAGACGAAGTGGAACCTCATAAATCGTCGGAGCTGTGGTATTTGTTATGATAGCTTCTTTGTCAATATCACATAATAAAGCTAATTTTTCTTTGAGGTCATCGTCAATTGCTTTGTCAGCTCGGCAGACCAAAATATTGGGCTGAATTCCGATACCTCTGAGTTCTTTGACCGAATGCTGCGTCGGTTTGGTCTTAACCTCACCGGAAGCCGACAGATAAGGAAGAAGGGTGACATGGATATAACAGACATTCTCTTTGCCCATATCTCCACGGACTTGACGAATGGCTTCCAAAAACGGTAGTGACTCCATATCGCCGACAGTCCCGCCAATTTCAGTAATCACAACATCGGGATTGCTCTCTCTTGCAACCCGGTAAATACGTTCTTTAATCTCATTCGTAATATGAGGAATCACTTGAACCGTACCGCCAAGATAGTCGCCTTTGCGTTCCTTGGTGATGACCGACCAGTAAATCTTCCCTGCAGTGACATTACTATTTTTGGATAACGGAACATCGATAAATCTTTCGTAGTGCCCAAGGTCAAGATCGGTTTCCGCTCCGTCATCGGTAACAAACACTTCTCCATGCTGGTAAGGGCTCATTGTTCCAGGATCGACATTAATATAGGGGTCAAATTTTTGGATCGCGACCTTGAGTCCTCTTTTCTTCAATAAACATCCCAAAGAAGCGGCTGTTATTCCTTTACCCAGGGAACTTACTACGCCTCCGGTAACAAAAATAAATTTCGTCATCCTTTTCTACCCTTTCCTTATCTCATAAAATTCTAAAGTTTACGAGTGCTTTGCCACGTTGTATTTCAGATTAATTAACTTCCAAAGGTAAGTTACATTCTTTCCGGTGCTGATACACCCAGTATCTTCAAAACATTCGCCAATACCTGTCTGGTTGAGCGAATCAATCCCAGTCGGGCTGTCCGCAAATCGGCATCTTGAACCAGAACACGCTGACTGTTGTAAAAAGTATGGAATAACGCCGCCAGGTCAAGTACATACCTTGCAAGCCTGTGCGGTTCGGTCAGCCTGGCTGCCAGCGCAATCTCACCGGGCAGATCCGCTAATTTTTTCAATAGATCTCTTTCCTCCGGAGAAACAAGAAGCGCCAGCTGATGTTCACCAGGAATCAGCTGTGATTTGAAGCCCTGTTCTTCCGCCTGTCTTAAGATACTGCACAGCCGGGCATGCGCATACTGCACATAGTAAACCGGGTTATCGGCAGACTGGGATTTGGCCAGATCAAGGTCAAACTCAACCGTAGAATCAGGATCCCGCATCAGGAAGAAAAACCTAGCCGCATCTTTCCCAACCTCATCAATCAGTTCCCTAAGCGTGATATACTGACCGGAACGTTTCGACATCTTTACGATATCTCCGTCCTGGATTAACCTTACGAGCTGCATGAGAATGACCTGCAAAGAATCAGGGCTGTATCCCAGGGCCTGCATTGCGCCTTTCATACGAGCTACATGGCCATGGTGATCTGCTCCCCAGATATTAATGACCTTTTTAAAACCCCGTTCAAACTTATTACGGTGATACGCAATATCCGCTGCAAAATAGGTTGGAACCCCATTACCGCGCACAATAACTTCGTCTTTTTCATCTCCCGGAAGGATTGCTTTCAGCCAGAGAGCACCTTCCTTTTCATAAATGTATTCTTTGTCTTCAAGCTGCTTCATTGTCTCACGAATATAGCCGGACTCATGTAGAGACTTTTCACTGAACCACACATCGTAGAAGACACCAAAATCTCCTAACGTTTCTTTGATATCATTAATTTTTTCTTTAAGAGCATAACTGACAAGAATATCCTGACGGGTCTGTTCTTCCATCCGGACATATTGATCTCCGTCTTTTTCAATAATATTTTTGACAGTATGAATCAAATCTTCGCCATGATACCCGGCCTCCGGGAAAAGTACTTCAACCCCCAGAAGTTGAAGATATCTGGCTTCTAGCGACAGTGCGAAATTATGAATCTGATTACCTGCATCATTGATATAAAATTCCCTGCTAACCTCGTAACCGGCCATCGCCAGCAGCGAAGCCAAACTATCCCCCAAAGCAGCTCCTCTGGCATTCCCCATATGCAAAAGGCCGGTTGGATTCGCACTGACAAACTCAACCTGGATTTTTTCTCCCTGACCAATGTTTATAGAACCGTATTGATCGCCTCGGGCGGAAATCTCCAAAATTACCCCTGTCAGCCAGGAGGGATCCAGGCGAAAATTAATAAATCCGGGTCCGGCAATTTCACTGGAGGTGATCCAAGTGTCTGCCGTATCCAGATTGTTAATAATGATCGCTGCTAGTTCCCTCGGTGCCCTTTTTGCCTGTTTAGTCAAAAGCATCGCTAGGTTGGTTGCCAAATCACCATGCTCACGTTCTCTTGGCTCTTCGAGAACGTAAGAAGGCATTTCCTCAAAGGACAGCTCTCCTTTATCGCGTGCAATGAGAACGGCTTGTTCTAATCTCTTGCAGATGTTTTCCTTGATTTTTTCGTAAACGCTCAAACCTGAAGCTCCTCCTTTGTAGGGCTGCTGGAAATACAATAACTAATAATAAATTTTAAACCATTTTCTTAAAAAATACCAGCGCCCAAAATAATTAAGCAGAAAAAGAGAGTCTTTTTCTGCTTAATTATTTTACATTTACCAATTATATTGGAAATGCATTTTTTTTCAATACCTATTTTCGTAATTCTTATCTTTATTTTTATTGAATTAATTTTCCGGCAGGCGTGTCCACAACCCTGCTGATTTTTTCTTCGGTCCCATTCAACGCATTGATGTAGACCATATACTCCTCTCCAAATGCCGTCCCTCTAAATTCATAACAGAAGGCTTCATTTGTTCCTGCTTTGGAGATGACGGCCATTTTTACTTCGATAATCTTGAACTCCTTACGAAGTTTTACTTTGGCTTGTTCCAAGGTGAGCACGCGATTTAACTCTCGTTTATGATGATACGCATAGTAAGGATTGGCATCAAAGCCAATAATTTGTCCGTTGTCCGTTGCTATCGTCAGTCTAATTTTATCCGGATATAGCAACGCCCCGTTTTCTCGCGGAACTGCATCAACCATAATGTAAGAACCAATATCCTGCGAAGAAGTGACAACCAGATCCCATCCAATCCGAGAGAGAGAAGCTTTGGCAATATTGATCGCTTTATTGACATCAAGCTGACGGTCTCCTAATTCACGCTGATCTTGGTAAAAGGTAACAACACCCCCCTTTTTACTGACTTCCAGGTAACTGGTTTTATACGTGAGATTGAATCCGCCGAGGGGATTCTCACTTAAACCGCTTAGCTGCGGGACTGCTCCTGTCTGCCCTAGATCTTCAAGAAAACGCTTGCCAACCTCAATGGCTTTGCTTTCATTAATTTCTCCTCCCGGTAAGCCAAGTGGCTTATTCACATAATGTTTATCCAGTTCTCCCTGATATGAAAATGGAGGATATTTCTGAAGGCTGACATCAAGCTGCTTCAACCCGCCTCTGACGGAAGTCGGCGTTTGGGCAGCTGCCTGTTGATTTTGCTGATTATTTTTTTCGCTGTTTTCATCACCCTGAGCAGCGGTTTGAATGGATTTTCCAAGACCGATTTTTTGCAGCAATCCTTTGGGTTTGTCCACCCAGGCGAGGTTCTCGGAATTAAACTGATTGTAAACTTGCTGAACCGAGCGGTTGATTTCTATTACTCTTTCATGCATTTCGTTCAATGTGGCCTGCTCCTCATCACTCATCACAGCGGCGGCAGCCGTCTTGCGGGTCATGGCCTTGCTGAAATCGCTGACCTGGTTGATAAACGTGTCAACATAGCTAATCCCGACTTCGTCTGCCGGCAGCTGGCCAAGCCGACTGACCGCACTTTCGCTTCCCTTCCAGGTTTCTCCGAGATAAAGCACCCTTTGGGCCGCGCTGCCCGCAACCTTGGCTTTGGCTATACTTGTTTCCACCTCGTTTAACGATGTCACAAGATCCGTGAAAGCCCTCGAATACTGGTTTTCCGTTTCCGTCTTATACTCTTTAAGTGCCCTGAACTCGTAATAGCCCCAGCCTAGAGAAAAAATCAGCACAATTCCTAGCGTCAAGGACAGCCAGGAAAGCAGCTTTTTTTTTGATTCAGCGTTCATCGGTACCCCTCCTAACGTGTAAAAATATGTTTGCCGATTTTCTTGATCTGCGGTCTTGACCAAACAAATTTATTGGTGGTCTTAGCGGGATTAAAATAATAGACCGCTCCATTCGTCGGATCTGATCCGTTCATTGCTTCCCTGGCTGCCTTAATGGCGGTTTCATCGGGTTGAAGGTTGATTTGACCGTCATCTACTGCCGAAAAGGCCTTTGGCTCGTAAATAACACCGGCTATGGTTTTCGGGAAGGAGGAACTTTTAATCCTGTTCATGATACACGCCCCGATCGCGACCTGACCGATATACGGTTCACCGCGGCCTTCCGCATAAACACACCGGGCTAGCAGTTGAAAATCAGCGTTCTTAAAGCCCACCTGCTTCCCGGAAGAGGTAGTACTTTCACCTGTCAGTCTTTTTAACTCCCGAATTGTTTTGTCTCCGGCTATGCCGTCAGCTTTTAATCCTCTGTTTTTTTGAAATCTTTTAACAGTAGCCACGGTTGACTTTCCATAAATACCGTCAACTTTTCCGACCTGATACCCGAGTTGGACCAGTTTACTCTGCAAGGCTTTGACTTCAGAACCTCTGGAACCCTTAGACAGTGTCCGGTCTCCAAGAGCAGCCTGACTGGCAGCAGAAAGAAGCAGACACAGAATAAGACTTACCGTTATAATACTGAATATTTTTTGTTTTCTTTCATTAGAATTTGGATCCATACTTTCACCTCACCCGAAGTTATTTTTATTGCACCGCATTTCTTTGCTGTTCTTCATGCCAGCTCCGATTCAGCTTTCTTCTTATTTTGGCTAGGTTAGCAGCAGTTTATCCGCCAGCATATTAATAAATTTCTCTGATAATTACATAAAATATAAGGACATTGCCTTATTATTTGACTTTTTAATCAAGGGTAAATGGATCAAAATAAACCCCGGCACGATATACACTTGATCGTACCGGGGTTAAATATTGACCAAAGATGGACAATTTCTGGTTTATTGATTATTCTCAGCAAAAACGTCCTTGAACACCTGAACGGCTTTGGTGCTGTCCACAGAGTATCCCATTTCTCCGAGTGTTTCGCCGATGATTCCGAGCGCTTTGCAGAAAACATCATTCGTGGTATTCCCCATATGACCTAATCTGAAGCCTTTTCCGGCTAAAGAAGCGAGTAACCCGGCCACAATCAGCCCTTTCTTCGCAAGTATGGCTCTGAATTCGGCATCGTTGATGCCTTCAGGATAAAGAATACAGCTTAAAGTCGGGGCCGCGACTTCTTCCGCAGCAAAAATATTCATGCCCATGGATCTGATCGCCGCACGAATTGCTTTGCCAATCGCTGTATGCCGACGATAACGCGCTGCCGTTCCTTCGGCCGTAATGATTTTCATGGCTTCTGCATAGCCATAGATCATATTGATCGGGTGGGTCGCAAAATATTTCTGCGGCTCTTTCATGATCGGGCTCCAGTTGTTGATATCCATATAGTAACTGCTGACACCATCCATTTTCGCTCTGGCTTCCAGGGCTTTCGGTCCGAAGGCCACAATTGCTAGTCCGGGAGGAACCCCGATCGCCTTCTGAGATGCGGTCAAAACAACGTCAATCTTATAATCGTCAGCACCATAGGCTTTGCCCATATCTTCTTCCAGTCCGGCGGAAGCACATACACCATCTAATATTAAGAGCACACCATACTTTTTGACTGCCGGAACAACTTTGTCCAGATTTGCAGCTACTCCCGTTGATGTATCCGCATGGGTTATCGTAACAGCTTTGAATCCACCTTGCTGCAGCTTTTCTTCAATCTGAGCCGGTTCAATTTGTTTGCCCCACTCAGCAGCCAGCACTTCAGCTTCAATCCCTAAAGCTTTCGCGACTCCGATAAAGCGGTCCCCAAAATAGCCATGGCTAACGATGAGCAGCTTCTCACCTCGGGCAAGCGTATTGGCCAGTGCCATTTCCATGGCCAGTGTTCCGGATCCGGCGATAACAAAGACTTCGCCATCCGTATTAAACATTTTTTTGGTCTGGGTGAGTGCTTCGCTAAAAATACCTGCAAAGCGCATATCCGTATGGGACATTGTTTCCCGGGAAAGTGCCTCATAAATTTCATCGACTACAGGGGTCGGTCCTGGAATTAAAAGCATTTCTTTATTGGGCATTGGGAATATCCTCCTTGAAAATAGAACATTAAAAAATTAACCTACATTTAGGGATTATATCATTAATTTAGTTATCACGGCTAATTCTGTCAGAATATTTTTCAATAATTCCACATCAAATATTATCTAGGACTAGCCTGTGTGTCGTTGTGGTCCCTTTCGACACACTTATGTCTCAATTGGGCAAATATGCAAAAACAATTTTTGCTAGAAATCTGCAGACTTCACAGTTCTCGGAAACGGTATGACATCTCGAATATTGGAAATCCCGCTTAAATACATAATCAGGCGCTCAAAGCCTAGCCCAAAGCCTGCATGTTTTACCCCGCCATATTTTCTGAGTTCGAGGTACCAACCATAATGCTCCGCATTCATTCCGAGCTGAGCAATTCGTTTTGTCAGCAAGTCTGTTCTTTCTTCTCTTTGACTGCCGCCAATGATCTCACCGACACCCGGAACAAGCAGATCCATCGCAGCCACCGTCTGCTGATCATCGTTTTGCCTCATGTAAAAAGCCTTAATCTCCTTAGGGTAATCTGTAATGAAAAGTGGTTTTCCAAATACTTTTTCGGTTAAAAAACGTTCGTGCTCGGTTTGCAGATCTAATCCCCATTCCACAGGATAAGCAAAATCCATATTGGCTTTCTTTAAAATTTCAATGGCCTCGCTATAGGACAGATGTCCAAATTCCGAATCTAAAACATTATTCAGCCGGGCCAACAGTTCTTTATCAATAAACTTGCCGAAAAATTCCATTTCGTCCGGGCACTGTTCCAGTGCATAAGTAATCAGATACTTCATCATCTCCTCAGCAATATTTTGGATATCGTTTAACTCTGCAAACGCAATTTCGGGCTCAATCATCCAAAATTCAGCTGCATGCCTGGCTGTATTAGAGTTTTCCGCCCTAAAAGTCGGTCCAAATGTGTAGACATCTTTAAACGCAAGGCAAAAACTTTCGGCATTAAGCTGTCCGCTTACCGTAAGGTTTGTCTCCTTACCAAAAAAATCCTGCCGGTAATCCACTGCTCCCCAGTGATCACGCGGAAGATGATCAGGCTTCAGTGTGGATACCCGAAACATTTCTCCTGCTCCCTCGGCATCACTTCCCGTGATAATCGGCGTATGCACATAAATAAAGCCTTTATCCTGAAAAAACTGATGCACGGCCATTGAAATGACAGACCTCAGTCTGAATACAGCCGAGAAAGTATTGGTTCGGGGGCGGAGATGCGCAATCGTTCTAAGAAATTCCAGACTGTGCTTTTTCTTCTGCAGCGGATAATCAGCCGGACAGGCATTTTCGATTTGGATCTTCTCGGCTTTTAGCTCAAAAGCTTGGTTTATACCCGGAGAGAAAACCAGCACCCCTTCCGCAGTTAAGGCGGAACCAGCTCCGAGTCGGCTGACTTCGGAAAAGTTTAACAAATTTAGATCGTAGACAATTTGTAGGTTTCTGAAACAGCTGCCGTCATTGAATTCAATGAAACCAAATTCTTTGGATGCTCTGACCGTCCTTACCCAGCCTGATATTTGCAGACGCTCCCCAATCTTAGACTCTGTTGCATCATAAATTTCCTTTACAGCTATACTGTTCATCATTAACTCCTGTTTATAATTGATTCACCCTTCAGTTACTCTAGCTTCACGTTTAGTTATATTTGCTGTTTGTTCTTGCTCTCCCGATATTCCTGGACAGCTTCGCTCCACTGATTTCTGGCCATATTGACATATTTTATATATCGGCTTTTATCAGGATGTTCACTGACTGTAGAAAAATATTTGACAGCTTCATTGTATTTTCCTAGTCTGCGGTTCAATTCACCGATCAAATATAAAATCTGAATTTCCGGAGTCGATTCTGGATTGAAATCCGTATAAAGAAAAGATTGCTCATATTCAGTACAGGCCAGGTTTATAAATCTCATCTCTTCTTCAGTAATTCCGGCTCCACGGTAAATCCACGCCAGGCGGTGGCAGATCCTTGCCAGCACAACATGTTTTTCTTTGATCAGCTGGGCAAAGTAGATCGCTAGCTTAAACGTTCTGACTGCCATCTGATAATCCCGCTCTCCGCAGAAGTCTTTATTGTGATCCATCTTGCCGGAGATCTCTTCGAGGGTTTTTTTACGAACACTTTGTGCCGTGATTTTGGAAAAATCCTCTGTAAAAGAAAAACCGCAATGGGGACAAACCATGACATAGTAGAATAACGGATTATTATCATCTTGTTCAAATATCTGGCCAAAATCGCTGTCGACCTGGCGCGGCTTAATGAACCTTGACCGGATTTTTTTGGTCACGAATTCCTGACCACATAAAAGGCATTCTACTTTTTTGTCGTAAAGAGGCTCGAGCTTTTCAGTTATATCCTTTTTTTCCATCATAATCCTTATATTTCCTTCTCATCTTTAAAATTATCCTATCCATATTTTATTCTTTTTTCAGAAATAATCTATAGGTTATTTTTCTTGTCTTTGGGAGGTTTCGGCCCAAAAAACTGATAATAATGGCACTCGATTCTTCCATTATATAATTTCCGACTTTTATCCCACCTTTTTTTAATGAACCTTTCTGGTTTTGGCAGTGAAGTGAGCATATGCAAGGACCAATCCTGGAGTCTTTCCAGAACCTCACCAAGTTCCTGATAAGCAGTTTCAGCTTCTTCTGCTGTTCCGAGCCTTTGCCCGTAGGGAGGATTCGTAATGATACAGCCATATCTAAATCTGGAGCGGGCTTCTTTGACCTGTAGCTTCTGAAAAAATATTTTTCCTTCCAGACCTGCTTCTCTGGTGTGTTCTCTGGCTAAGCGCAAAGCAGCTGGATCAATATCCGAACCATAGATCGCAAGTTCCGCATTTCTTTGCCAGAGATTTTCTGCTTCTTCTCTTGCATTTAGCCAATGTTTTTCCGCAATGTTCGTCCATCGTTCAGCCGAAAATGCCCTGGCTAGACCAGGCGCCCGGTTCTGTCCGATAAAAGCTGCTTCGATCGGAATCGTTCCTGTTCCGCAAAAAGGATCCAGAAGAACACGGCCGGGGTTCCAGTAGCTAAGATAAATCATCGCGGCAGCAAGTGTTTCTTTTAACGGAGCATCCCCGGCCATTTGCCTATAGCCCCGTTTGTTTAATCCCTTACCGGAAGTATCGATGGTCAGCGTAACCGTATCTTTCAGAATTGAGACTTGTACGGCATAGAGAGCTCCTGTCTCTTCAAACCAGCTGACGCCATAGGTATCTTTCAGTCTCTCCACAATCGCTTTCTTAACGATTGCCTGACAGTCTGGAACACTATGCAGCTGAGATTTAACCGATTTTCCGGTCACAGGAAAACAGGCGTCCACCGGTAGCCATTCCTCCCAGGGCAATGCTTTCGTTTGCTGGAATAATTCTTCAAAACTCCGTGCCTCAAACTCGCCCATCTTCAAACTGATACGGTCCGCACACCTCAGCCACAGATTGGCCCGGCAAATCCCTTCTTCATTTGTCTCCCATGATACCTTACCGTTCTGAACTACTGTATTTTCATACCCTAGATTTTTAAGTTCCCTCGCAACGACAGCTTCAAGCCCAAATGCCGTTACTGCGACCAGTTCAACCCTTGCCATATCAAACACTCCAGTAAAGCTAAATTTTAAGCATAATCCACATCAAAAAATTACATTATTTACTAACTTTTTTACATAAATAAGATTTCTTTCTATAACCAAAATAAATGGACAGGCTTTAAAACCATTGGAAATAAACAATTTTCTTCTAAAAAACAGTCAAATTATTTTTTTTTGGCCTTTGACAGGCATCAACATTTTTCTTCCTTATTGTAGTGTATACTGATAAAGGTTGCAAAATAAGAAAATTTTAGAAGGAGGAACGACAGTTGAGGCCCGTTGTAATGGTCATCGACGACGACACAAGTATAGCCAATCTTCTGTCAACAATGCTGATTGGCAACGGCTATACTCCAATTATCGCGTCAAATGGATATTTAGCTCTTACTATGCTGAAGAGCTGCCCTCACCCTAATTTGATTCTCACAGACTATTCCATGCCTATACTTAATGGCTGTGAATTTATTGAGAAGATCTCAGCTCAAAAAAATCTGAAAGATATCCCGGTAATCATGATTTCCGGTTCAGATATTGAAGAAAGGAAGCTGCCGAAAACCACAAATTTCAAGGGGATTATCCAGAAACCGTTTAAAATCAACACGGTTCTTGACGTTATCAAGCATCACGCAATCGATCATTGCGATTCTTCACTTTATCCTGCTTAAATTCGCACTTAAATTCCAAACAGAGTTTTCGTATTAATCGATATATCGGAAAAGGTGTCAAGTCAATAATAACCATAATACGCAAAAAAGGCAAAATTGATGCCTTTTTTTCTTTAGATCTTTAAACCCCTGCAGTCTCGGCAGTGTTAAAAGTCTTTGTTTTTATAGATCCGGACGGAAACCTTGAACGAAAGTACCAACAGAACAATTCCAACAACAAGCATCATAAGGTAAATGACCGGATCGGCATACCCATTCAATATCATAATAAGCTGCTCCAATCCCTGACTTGTGGTTTCCAATTCATCGGCAGGCATTTTTGTCAACTGACCCACCGCGCCAATAAGTCCAAAAATAACAAACATAGAGATGAAATTGGCCCACCTGGAACGCATATAACCTAAACGATAATAGAGGGGCAGGTAAATCGAAATATATAAGCTCAGTAGCAACACGACAATTCCGAGAAAACTTACAATGCCCTGGATACCGCCCGTCAAGCCGGGGAAATTAAATAGATAAAGAATCATACTTTCCGGAATGATGATAACCATGATAATCAGCGCATAGACAATTGCAGACAGATATTTGGCTAAAACAATTTCTTTTCTGTTTATTGGAAGACTGTTGATCATGATTTCCCCATTATATTTGAAATCATAACTATTTGCATAAATCAGCATGAAATAGACACCTAACAGAAGTTGCACTCCCGCTATTCCCGGACTTCTGTACATCGTGCCCGAGATCGAGATGCACAAGAAGAGAATAATGAAAATATTACTTTTTTGAACCATTAAATCTTTTAGTATGATTCGCCACACTTTTACGTTACCCCCATTCCTGTTCTGTTAACTAGATAAATCATAATTTCATCCAGCGTGGGCCTTTCGACAATGATCTTTTCTTTCAGCGCTGGCAAGATAACCTCCAAATCAGCTGTCAGCCCTTCAAAGCCGACACTGCTTTTGCGTAGACCAATGAATTGTTTTTCCAGAGAAGACTCTAGCAGGTAATTGGGGCCCTTAACTAGAGAAAATCGCTCCAGAACCTGATCTTTTTCACTGGTAAATACGACTCTGCCCTGATTGATAAACGTAATATAATCTGCAATCCTCTCCAAATCTGAAGTAATATGCGTAGAAAAAAGTATGGCTTTATTTTCATCCTGCATTAGAGAGTAAAGAATTTCGAGCAGTTCGTTTCTGAACACAGGATCCAGACCGGATGTCGGTTCATCCAGGATAATCAGCTCCGCGTGATGAGAAAGCGCCATGGCCAAAGAAAACTTTGTTTTCATTCCTTTGGATAACTTATCAATTTTTTGTTTTGGGTTTAAGCCGAAATCTTTTAGATACTTTTGAAATAAACGTTCATCCCAGTATTGATACATCGGTGCCACAATTTTTTTCATTTGCTCAATTGTCAATACGCCATAATAATGATTTTCATCGTAAACAAATCCGATTTTGTTTTTAATTTCTTTTTCATCTTTCACATGATCCAGACCAAATACTTTGACCTCCCCCCTGTCTTTTTTCAGGAGATTCATGATCAGTTTAATCGTTGTGGTCTTGCCTGAGCCATTTGGCCCGATAAGCCCCATTACATAACCTTTTTCCAGACTGAATGTGACATCTGAAATCTCAAACTCCGAAAAATGTTTTCCTAATCCCTGGATTTCCAGGATCAGACTGTTGCTGTTCCTTCTGACAGGATCTGCTTCGTTCACTTTATTATCCCCCTTATCTTACCTTACCAGGGTCATATCTTTCATAAACGTTCTTTAATATTTCTGTGATTTCAGCAAGGCCTAAATTCAGAAGCCTGCTTTCCTTGATAACGTGCTTCAACATTTCTTCAATTTGTTTCCGTTTATTTTCAATTCTTGCCTCACAATTTTGCAGAGCAACAAAAGACCCTTTTCCCGGAACAGAGTAAATAAACCTCTCTCGTTCCAATTCCTCATAGGCTCTTTTAGTTGTAATGACACTAATACGCAAATCCTTCCCAAGCTGCCTGATCGAAGGAAGTATTTCCCCCTCGGTCAGATCTCCCGCCAGGATCAATGTTTTGATCTGATTGATGATTTGCTGATAGATTGGTTCTCCGCTCATGTGTGAAATAATGATATTCATGCATCATCCTCATTTATTTAAAGCTAAACCCGGACAAGAGAGAGCATACTGTATATATATAATATACACAGTATGCTCTCTCTTGTCAACGATTCTTTATTGTTCGTTTCTTTCATAAAATTCAATAACCGTTTCAAAAGGCACTCATAAAAAGATATGTAAGACTATGTCGGAAAGGAGTAGCTATGCAGATAAAAACATTATTAAAGACCGCATTCGCCGTGGTTATTGCCTTGCTAATCCAATATCTATATCTGGAAGGACCGGCAATTGCATCCTTCCAAAACGACCGGACGTATGAATATCAGGTGGATAATTATGCAGTCAAAGCACAATTTCCAGCTACAACTGAAGTGCATTTGACTCCCGACAAAGGAGAGGAAATGCGTCTGAACATCTATTTTACGGACAATAAACTCAGCTTCAGGGGATATCTCCAGATCTGGCGGACAGCCGACCTTGAGCATTTCCTTCAAGACAGTAAAGCCAGAAGTACTTATAACTTTATAAGTTATGTTCTAAAACGTACGTCCTTAAATCATTGGAGCGGATTTGAAGAAAGCTGGTCAGCTGATTTTGGCGAAAATGTTATCAGCTCGCAGGAATACTGGCTGGAATTAAATGATAATAATGAAGTTGTCAGAATCTCCTTTTTTACGGACCAGGCTTTTTTCCCGGACAGCACGAGCAGTGCCATTCGTTTGATCCTGGATTCTATATCTGTCAAAAATGACTAATTTGTTTACGGCCTTTCCTCTGATCTTTAGGGAATGACTGGATTCAGTGATATAATACTGTTATTACACATGATCAACGTCTTCTTTCCTAATCTTACCACAGGGAGGAATTGCCTTTGCCACAGGTTAACGGTGAAATAGAAGGTGTAAAAAACAGTATTCTTAAAAAATTAAACGGTTTTTATACTTACCAAATTCCTAGAGACCATTTGTGGACACAGGAACTCATTGAACAACTTGCCGAAATTTCTTCGCAGGTGAACAAGGAAATTGCCGTGTATGCCGACCGTAAAGGCCGGATCACCGATGTCAGTATAGGAAATCACAGTACCGTGAAGCTGGCTGAAGTGGAGCAGAAATGCAGCCTGCAGCGCCTTTCGGGCACCCGCTGTATTCATACCCATCCGAAAAGCAGTGGTTCATTGTCTTCCATGGACATCAGTTCTCTGAAGCAGTTGAATCTTGATGCAATGATTGCCATCGGGATCCGGAATAATCGGGCTGAAGACCTTTATGTCGGCATTCTGTCACCCACGAACATTGAGGAGGTCAATATTTTCGGACCCCTTGCGGCTGATATAGATGACTTTACGTTGCTCTTTCAAAATATCGAAGATGCCGACAATATACTCAGGAAATTGCCTGCAGAAAAAGCCAAAACAAGTGAACGTGCCATACTGGTTGGACTGCAGACACGGTACAGCAGAGACTTGTACGGAATCAGCGAAGCGGAAGTCTCGTTTGCCGAGCTTGAAGAGCTGGCCAAAACAGCCGGAGCCTTGATTGTCGGCCATTTAATGCAAAAAAAAGAAACCCGCGATTCCTCAACGATCATCGGCCCGGGCAAGCTCGAAGAACTTCAGCAAATGATTCAGACAAGCCAGGCTGATCTGGTTATCTTCGACGAAGAATTAACCGGCACCCAGCAGCGCATCCTCGAAGAAAAGCTGGGGTTGAAAGTTCTGTCCCGTACAGGCCTGATTCTGGATATATTCGCCCAGCATGCCCGTTCCAGGGAAGGAATCCTGCAAGTAGAGCTAGCCCAGCTCGAATACAGACTTCCCCGCCTGACAGGAACCGGTGTGGCGCTTTCCCGTCTTGGAGGCGGCATCGGAACAAGGGGACCGGGTGAAACAAAACTGGAAACCGACCGTCGTCATATCCGCTCCCGGATCGCTCATCTGAGAGAACGCCTTGACGATATCCGTAGACAACGCGGCGTTCTCCGCGGAAACCGCCAAAAAAACAATATCCCGGTTCTGTCCATTGTCGGTTATACCAACGCCGGGAAATCTACCCTTTTAAATGCGTTGTGCGGCTCGGATGTCTTGGCCGAGGACAAACTGTTTGCTACGCTTGATCCGACAACCCGCAAGCTTCCTTTAAATAACGGCAGTACGGTCCTGCTTTCCGATACGGTGGGCTTTATTCGAAGACTTCCGCCTAATTTGCTCGATGCCTTTAAATCAACCCTGGAGGAAGTCGTATTATCCGACCAGATTTTGATTGTGGCTGATGCTGCTGATCCCCAGGTCGAAGACCACATCCGGATTGTTGATGAAATCCTGGCAGAACTTGGTGCAGGCAGTAAACCGACCCTGATTGTCCTCAATAAAGTTGACCGTTTGCATCCGGATAACCGGATCAGCTTGTGGCGCGAAACACGGCCCATTGTAGAAATTTCTGCTTTGCAGAGGAGCGGGTTGGAAGAACTGAAGCAGGCCATCGAGAAAGAACTGTTCAGTGACCTCATTCGGGTTAGTCTGGAAATTCCTGTTTCGGATGGAGCCGCCTTGGCCTGGCTATATGCGAATACGAAAGTTCTTGAAGTCGTCTATGACGAACAAGTTACCCACGTCGAAACGGAACTCGCCGCTTCCTTACTGAGCACTGTGGAGAGATATAGAGTCTCTGCTCCATGATAGCACTGCTCATGCCTCTGAACCGGTAGTTCCACTGCCTTTCGCTTTTCGTTCTATTACAGTTGACTTACGCCTACTTCAATTAACAAACCAATGGTAAGTAAAATCCCAAAAAGTGTATTGGTCTGAGCCACACTTTTCATTCCCGGCATCATTTCAGCCGGGAATTTTTTGTTACGGAATCCGTTCAAGGCCTGAAGAGCATTCGGAATACTCAGCAGGACCAATAGTGCCCAGACAGGCAGAACATCTGCCAGGGTAAGTACAACTACCCAAAGATTGGCCACCAGGAACATTCCCGCCATGAATTGTACAGCCCTGCGGTGTCCCAACAAAATGGCGAGCGTATGACGCCCGTTCATCTGATCCCCTTCCCGGTCACGTATGTTGTTGGACATCATGATTGCTCCGATTAGAATCAGATTCGGAACAGAAATTAAAAAGACGTCCCAGTTAATGCTGCCGGTCTGAACAAAATAGGCAATCAAAATAATTCCTGATCCCATAAAGAGCCCGGCCAGCAATTCTCCAAAAGGCGTATAGGCAATCGGGTAAGGCCCACCTGTGTACAAATAACCGACAGCCATACAGCCCAGGCCAATCAGGGCCAGCCACCAACTGCTGCTACTGCAGATGTAAATACCCAGCAGTGACGCAATCAGCAAACAAACCAAAGCCAGACTCAGAACTGTCCCTGCTTTTATTCCGTCCCTGGTTATCGCACCGGCAATGCCAACGGATTCCGCTGTATCCAGTCCCCGGATAAAATCGTAATACTCATTAAACATATTCGTGGCTGCCTGGATTAAGATTGAAGCAATCAGCATTGCCGCTACCAGTCCCCAGTTTAAGCCGTTTCTGATCTGCCAAGCCAGCACCGAGCCAATCAGAACCGGTATGAATGAGGCCGTAAGGGTGTGCGGACGAAACAGCCGCCATAAAACCTTCCTGCGATTTGATTGCATCTTGGCCCCCGAAGGGGATGATTTCGTCTCCATTATGATTGCTCCTTTGATTTAGTCTATGATTTATTCATTTCTTCATCATTCATTCGAAGTTCGTGTTTATCTCGCGCTGGTCAGAAGCTTAAAGCCGAGTGCTCCAAAAATGGTCGCCGAGACAATATTTATAACCTTGGAAAACCCGGGCTTCTTTAAAATCCAATTTCCTAGAGAACCGGCCGAGTAACCGATAAATCCAAAAATCAGCGCAACAAGCCCCATAAAGATAAGCCCTAAGAAAATCATCTGCAAAGGAACGCTGCCAAATTCAGAATTGACAAACTGCGGCAGGAATGCCAGGAAAAAAAGGGCAACTTTCGGATTGAAAACATTCATATAGAAACCTCGCAGCAGCAGGCCGCGGTGATCGGACCCTTGTTGGTCAACATCGGCAGTCAGCGGGTCATTCCGATGTTTGATCGCTTTATATGCCAAATAAAAAAGATAAAGCGCCCCGCAGGTTTTAAACAGAACAAAGGCGACTTCTGACGTCTTAAATATGACAGATAGCCCCAGCGCCGCGGCCAACGTATGAACCGAATTACCCAGCGTCAGCCCGATTGAGGTAAAAATGCCTGCCTTCTTTCCCTTGGCTATACCCTGGGTTATCAAAAATACAATGTCCGGACCGGGTGCCAAGATCAGTACAATGGACGAGGTAATAAACAGCAGGACCGCAGATAATGAAAACACGTTCAGTTCTTCCTCTCTTGATCTAAAGCTCCGGATCGATTGCCTTTGGATAGCAGCCTGTAAACTTCGGCATAGATTTCGCTTAAGGGAAGGTCATGCTCCCTGGCAAGTCTTTTACAGTCTTCATATTCAGGTTTTGATTTGATTCTTTCCGCATCCAAATAAGAACATTTTACATTGACCGGACCGTACCTAGTCTGCACCAGCATATTCTCCCGGCGGAGCATCGTTTTTTCAACTGGATAGCTGCGTAAGCCAATCGCCGATGTTTCCCGCAAAATAACTTCCCTGACAGCTGAAATCGCTTCCTTATTGACTAAAGCGCTTAATTTTGACCCCGGTCGCCCCTTCTTCATGATCACCGGGGTTTTAAAGACGTCCAGGGCTCCGGCAGCAACCATCTTTTCTTCAATATATTCATAGAATTCCGGATTCATATCATCAATATTCGTTTCCAGCATCCACTGTCTTTCCTGCTGTCTGAATCCGGGAGCAGTCTTTTCCGCTCTCTCCCCAAGATATACCCGTAGAATATTGGGTATTTCCAAATCCTGCCGGCCAATCCCATAACCGATCCGGTGAATGATTATATCCGCATTGTCTGTATATTCTTGAACATTCGCAGCCAGAATAGCCGCTCCTGTAGGCGTCGTTGTCTCAAAAGGCACGATTCCGGTCTTTACCGGGACACCCTGGAGCAGCTCTGTTACGGCTGGTGCAGGAACCGGAAGCAGGCCGTGTTCACAGCGCACAAATCCACCACCAAGTTCCACACTGGAAGCAACGATCCTGTCAGCTTGCAAATATTCCAGACAAACAGCCGACCCGACAATATCGAGAATCGCATCCACAGCCCCGACCTCATGAAAATGGACCTGATCGGCCTTTATTCCATGAACCCTTGCTTCCGCATCCGCCAGAATGGAAAATGTCCGGATGCTTCTGTCTTTCACAGCTGCTGACAAATCACTTTCCCTGATCATTTTAGTGATATCAGCCAACGCTCTCGCCTGCTGGATGGAATGGTGGTTCACGGGATCTTCAACCGTTATCTCTACGCGTGTGCCTTCAATTCCATGCTTGCTTTCAGAACGGATGTTCATTGTATATTGCTCATTGATTTGAAGTTTAGCCAGCTCAGCGAGTAGATGATCCTTTGGGATGCCAAGATCGAGCATCGCTCCGAGATTCATATCTCCACTTATGCCGCTGAAACAGTCGTAATAGATAACTTTCATCAGCCACCTCTTTTTACAGTTGCCACTACATTTATTCCCAAAAAATCCCCCGCCGGAATGAGTACTGAAATAATCAGCCCCAGGATGAACAACTCCAACATTCTGATACCCTCTTTGAATCTTATTATACAAAATATCTTCGCTTAAAAATATCCCATCAGAAAAAATAATCCCGTAATCGGTAATCATAGGCCCCTACAGCGGCCGGATCTGCGTCAATCAGTGTAATGAACATAGGAAGCTCTTGGCAGACGGCAGAAAACCCTAAGCCTCTACTTGCTTAGGGTTTGTTCTATGTGGAACATTCATAAATTGAGCTTATAAAGTCTTTGCCATCTCATTTAATTCTCCGCACATTGCGGTAATTTCCTCAATACTGGCTGTGACTTGTTCTGTTGCTGCAGCCTGTTCCTGGCTGGCATGCAATGAACTTTTACTCATATCTCCAGCATCATTCACTTTGTCTTTGATGGTATCCGTTAATTCCTGGATCCGGGGAACAGTGCTCTTAGATTGTTCTGAAAGCTTTCTTATTTCTTCCGCCACAACACCAAATCCTCTGCCTGATTCCCCGGCTCGGGCAGCCTCAATTGCTGCGTTCAGACCAAGCATTTTTGTCTCGTCCGCTATTTCTTTTATGAAGACAGAAACCTTATTAATTTCTTCAGAAAGGCCGATAATTTCCTTAATATTGTTGTTCAGATTTTGTTCGTTGGAGTGAATACTCGTAGCCTCCGCTGCGAGCTCTTCAATCGCTGCAGAAATTGCAGACAAGCCGTCTTCAAGATTTCCTGAAATAATGCGCAGGTGTGCTGCTGTTTTTTTGGGGATAATGACTCCTAGAGAAGCAACTATTTCGTCAGGATTGTCTTCGTCAAAGAGCGGGTAATTTGTTTCTAAAACAGGGAAACCGTATATCTCTGCTCCACCTTCTTCTGAAATAGGCTTTTTCGTTTTGATGGTCCGAGAAGCAACATCTTCTTCCTGAATAACATGGCCAACAGGAAGAGACGATATATCAAATTTTCGAGAAGCCTGCCGGTAAACAACCTGAGTTAAATCCGTCATGTAAATAACCGAACCTTCATCGAACATCTCAGCCAAAACAGGGGCAAAATCCTTAAAGGCAGCAGCCACAGGGTGTAATTTCGGTAGAAAAACAGAAAATGTACCAAAAATATTGTCGGTATCATCAATAATTGGCATAGCGACAATGATGAGCCGTTGACCATAGACGGTTCGGGGAACATTTTGTGAGACTGTTTTTTTATTACGCACTGCATTCATCATCACGCCGTTACTCTCAACATGATACCCAACCTCAAACGAATCTAAGTGAAAAGAATCTGAAGAAAATCTCCAAACAATTGTATCTCCTTCCGTTACGCAAAACATAATTCCGCCCGGAACCAGATGGCCTAGAGTTTCTGCCAAGGATTTGCATGAATCTAAAGCCGAAAATTTAATCATATTTGTTCCTCCATTTTTAACTAACAGATGCAAATATTTCGTTTTTTAATTTTGTGACATCCAGAAGCATAATCAAGCGATCCTCAACTTTACAGATCCCTTTGATGCAGCTATTGCCTAAATGGGCGATTTCGACGCATAAACTTTCGATGGACTCTTCACCTACACTCAGAACCTCGGAAACATCATCCACAATATTGCCTAAAAGCATTCCTTCCAGCTTAAGCACCAGTAACCGGCTGTCATTTTCTGTTTCCGTGTTTTCAAGACCAAATCTTTTTCTAAGGTCTACCACGGGAATAACCTGATCTCTGAGGTTTAACATACCTTCTATGAACGAAGGCATGTTCGGCATTTTGGTAATGTTCTTGGGAATCCTTATTATTTCCTGAGCACAAAAAATGTCAATGCCGTAATATTCTTTGCCCACAGCAAACACTACCATTTGAATGTTTTTCAAAATATCACCCCCTTTTTTATAATTATTTATATCGTATTTTTTATGCTATCGTTTAAATAGGTTATATTTATATCAAAAGATAGACTAAATCTAATAATCCCAAACAAAAACTTTTTTAATAAATTTAAACATCTTTAAAAATGAGAAAAAAGCAACAAATATTATTATAGCTTTATAAATAATTAATATTGATAAAATATTTAGATAATTGAAACAATATTTGGCTAAACGTACTAGACAAACGAAGGAAAGGAGAAAAATGTGATGCAGCAGAAAGAAATAGTCAGAAAAATTGTCGAAACGTTTTATGGTGCTACAGAAATTACAACCTTGTACGTCCCGTTAACACTGGTTAATCGCCCTTCAATTCTAAGAGGATCCAACTATACATTCTTGATGGACTATTTTGAGTTTGGTGAAATCATCAATTTTCTTACAGCTTTGTTTGAACAAGACTCTTTTGACTTGAATACTTATCATACTGTTATTACCAAGAACTTCTTTGTCTATAACATTGTGATGATTGGGTACAAAACAAAAAAAATAGGAGCGGTGGTTTCTGGGCCGCTCATCGTTCATGATCCTCCAGAAATAGTTCTGGATAATATTCTCAGGTCTCAATTATTATCCTTTCAGAAAAAGCAGGAGTTCAAGAGCGCATTGAAAACAGTGCCTTTGACCACTTTAAAACGTATTGATTACCTAGGAAGATTTCTCCTTGTGTTATGTAAACCCAATGTCAAGACATTAGTCGGCTCGAAGCAAAATTTTCACTGCTGGGAAGAAAGAGATCCCAAGGCAGGATATAAGAATTTGCTTAATCCCTGTCTGGAGGAGGATAGAAAAAGCCATTATGACATGATTTATTTTTTTCTTAAGAGTGCTAGAGATAACATCATCCGCGGAGATGAAAAAGGAATACAACTGCTTCTCAGAAAATCCGGGGACTTGCTATGGCAAACACGGGCCTACGATGAGCAATATATTTCTTCCCTAAAATTAAATTGCATCATTACAGGCAGTATCTGCTGTCTTTACGCCATTCAGGGAAATGCTCCCTATGAACGGATGATGTCTCTGCTGGAGCGTTTTATTGTCAAGATAAATAAACAGAGTTCACCTGAAGAGATTATTATTCAAATGGTAGAAATCTCTAAAGTGTTTACACACGCCGTTTCTGTCTTAACCTGTAAGGAATATTCGATCCATATAAACCGGGCTTTACAGTATATCAAACGTTATTATGCTGAAAAGATCACTTTAAATCAGCTGGCCAGGTATCTTGGCTTAAGCCCTTCATATCTTTCCAGTCAAATAAACAAAGAAACACACTTAACACTTGCAGGCAATATTAATAAAATCCGGATTGAGCAAAGCAAGGATCTTTTGCTGAATTCCAATAAGCCCATAAAGGAGATTGCTGATGCGGTGGGGTATAACTATCAAAACCATTTTAATTCTATTTTTAAAGGTATAGTTGGGATGACCCCGCTAGAATTTCGAAAAAAAGGATTCTTAAGATAAATTAAAACATCCGGCACATGCTTAAATGCCCCGGACGTTTTTTAGTCTCTATTATCAAATTTCTAGGAACAAGTCTTTTATTTATCCAGATGTCGTCTAATCCCAATATCGGAGATTTCTTTAAGTTTCTTGCTTCGAGGCGTATACGCGGGCACACCTAACGCCTTACAATGTCAAATTGTTAAGATGTAGGTGTAGTTTGACCATAGGTCAAAATTTAGAGCGAATAAAGAAGTGCATTGCAAATGGCTGCAGCAACATTGCTTCCGCCTTTTCGGCCTCTGGCTACGATGTAGGGAACGCCGGAAAGCATGATCAGCTCTTTAGACTGCACAACGTTGACAAAGCCGACGGGAACTCCAATCACCAGTACCGGCTTAATCTGTCCTGAGCGAATAAGCTGGTCCAGTCTGATCAGTGCTGTAGGTGCATTTCCGACGGCGATGATCAACGGTTCCGGAATGGTACTGGCCTTCTCCATGCAAACAGCCGCGCGTGTGCTGCCCTTTTCCTTTGCTTCCTGTGCTACATCCTGATCGGATATAAAGCAGTAAACCTTTCCGCCATATGCGCCTAGTTTGCCGGCATTAATTCCAACGCTGGCCATTTTTGTATCTGTTAATATCGATGCCCCATTTTTAATGGCACTAAGCGCAATCTGCACGACATTGTCGGAAAAACACAAGTTATGGACATAATCAAAATCCGCCGAAGTATGGATCACCCGCTTGATGATTGGGGCTTTCTCCATATCCAGTTGAATATCCCCAAGCTCTTCCGTGATGATTTCAAAGCTTCTTTTTTCAATCTCCTCTGGCAGTACATTTTCAAATCGATGCTCCATGATTATTTACCTTCCTACTTTTTCTGGGTTAATATTTGGGGGCGCATTTTGATTTATGGCTTATTTTAGCTTTCTTTATGCGCTACGCTTACTCCAACAGGCCAGACCGATAACACAAACACCGGGTTCTGTCCCGTAAAGAGATGATAATTCGCCAGCTTTCTGGCTTTGGAGACCATTACTTGAACAATCTCTACATCATAAACAGTCTGATCGTTATAGTAATCCATGGCTTCATTCAGGGTTTCCAGCGTAATTGCATTGATAACAATTCCCGCAACCGGGTTTTTGGCATAAACCATATCGAGTATTTCCTTCAAATTACCGCTGCTGCCGCCGATAAAAACCCTATCCGGTGGCGGAAGCTCTGCAATTCCGTCCGGTGCCGTATTTTTGATAACAATAAGATTTTTTACACCGAATTTCTCTTTATTCCTTTGGATGAGCTCTACCGCCTGATCTTTTTTTTCGATCGCATAGACAAATCCATCCGACTGCTGCAGTGCCATTTCAAGTGCAACAGAACCGGTCCCGGCACCAATGTCGTAGGTGGTATCGCCCTGGCGGAGACGTAGCTTAGAGAGAGAAACTGCCCGGACCTCCTGCTTGGTCATCGGCACATCACCACGCACAAACCATTCATCTGGAAGCCCGTGCGTGATGCAGGCCCGGTTCAGCGGCGTTACATTTTCGATTATCATGACGCTCAGTGAGGTGAAGGGCTGTTCAAGAAATTCTTGGGCCTTTCCGGTGCAAATCCTCTCATCCGGATAAGATAGGTTTTCACCAATACTGACTTTGACATGCGCTAAGCCGAAATCACAGAGTCTCCTACAGATGGATGCCGGATTCTGGTCTCCACCTGTCAGAACAAATACCTTCCTGTTATTCATCACTTTTCCGACAATATTGTTGGCTCTGCCATGCAGGCTGCAGATCACGGCATCGTCCCAGGAAGTTCTGAGCTTCGAAGCAAAATACTGAAGTGATCCGATTCCACAGATCAAGCGGATGTTTGGTGAAGCCACGAGGTTTTCGGATTCCAGAGTGCCGAGGAGCGACTTTGCCAGGCTGTAGAAGCCAACATCCCCAGACACCAGAATAGAAACTTCATAGGCGCACGCGCTGGCTGACTGCAGTGTATGCAGAAATTCCCTGATCTGCCGGTCCTGGGTCGCATGATATAAGTCTTTTCCATCTGCTAAGTTTATCAATCCTGCCAGGATACGCTTATCACCAATCAGACATTGGCTTCGTTCTATTGCCTCCGCTGCCTCACGAGTCAGCTGCAGGAGATTGCCTGGGCCCATGCCAATGATGTTCAGCTGCAGCATTTTGCGTCACCGCTCATTTCCTTTATCCGATCGACAACAATTTGTGCAAGTCTCTTATCTGCCCCCAAAGTTTGTCCAAAGCTGATTTTTACATTGGGGTATTCTTTCAAGAATTCATCAATTTCAGCCGGGATATCCTCCAGAATATGAACACCGGCAAACAGGAAATACGGAATGACCTTGATCTCTGTAACTCCCCGGTCAAGAAGTTTTTTCAGGCCCGTTTCCAGATTGTTAGCGGAAAATTGTAAGAACGCATATTCAATTAGATTAGTATTGAGTCCAGACTTCAGTTCTTCCTTAACCATCTCAATGATTTTCTGCAGCGTATTTTCCGTTTCACTTTGTCTGCTACCATGAGCTAAGATTAAAATTCCCGTCATCGCACTCTTCCCTTTCCAAAAAATAATTCCTTAATTGAAAATTCTAACTCCATTACCTGGTATTCTAATGAAATCGGTTATTCAAATTTAGAGAGATCTTAAGGCCTTCTCTGCACACTCCAGCGTCCGGTCAATATCCACTTCCGTATGGGAATTAGAGATAAATACCGCTTCGAATTGCGCAGGGGCAAGATAAATTCCCTGATTCAGCATGGCACTGAAGAATCGTCCATACATCTTCGTATCACTGGTCAAGGCATCGGTATAATTATAGACTTCCCGTTTGGTAAACAACAGCGTTGAAAGCGAGCCGATACTGTTTACCGTCGCCTTTAGGCCTCTAGCTTTGATCAGTTCCCGTAATCCGTTGCTTAGTCTTGCTGAGAGACTATCAATATGCGTATAGATCTGCGGGTTGTTTTTAAGAATAGACAGTTGAGCAATACCTGCAGCCATGGCCACAGGGTTTCCGCTTAAAGTTCCTGCCTGATAGACTCCTCCGCAGGGTGCGACCTGCTGCATGATTTCTTTTCTTCCACCGTATGCCCCGACCGGCATGCCGCCGCCAATAATTTTTCCATAAGCCGTTAAATCCGGCTTAATGCCAAACAGTTCCTGGGCTCCGCCTAGACCAAGCCTGAATCCGGTAATAACCTCATCGGCAATGAGCAATGTGCTGTTTTCAGTACAAAGCTTTTGCAGTTCCTGCAGAAAACCCGGCTTCGGCAGGACAACACCCATATTGGCAGGTACAAGCTCAACAATCACTGCTGCAACCTGATCTTTATTGTTTTCAAATAAGGCCTGCACACTGCCAATATCATTAAATACCGCCGTCAGAGTATCAGCGGCACATCCAGGAGGAACCCCGAGGCTGCTCGGTACGCCGGAGGACATAACCCCCGATCCTGCCTTGACCAGCATTGCGTCGCTGTGTCCATGGTAACAGCCTTCGAATTTAATAATTTTATTTCTGCCGGTAAAACCGCGAGCTGCACGTACTGCGCTCATCGTTGCTTCTGTTCCTGAATTGACCATTCGGATCATTTCAATTGACGGAACCAAGTCACAGATCAATTGGGCCATCCTGACCTCAGCTTCTGTGGCAGCTCCGAAGCTCAAGCCTCTTTCAGCTGCCGTCACGACAGCCTCCAGCACTTCCGGGTTGGCATGTCCGAGGATCATCGGCCCCCAAGAGCCGATATAATCGATATACTCGTTACCGTCTACATCATAGAGTCTTGCCCCTTTGGCACGGCTGATAAAGCGCGGCGTATCGCCGACAGACTGAAAATTACGCACAGGACTGTTGACTCCGCCGGGCATCAGCTGTTTAGCCTTTTCATATAATATTTCCGATTTCATAGCTTGTACCTGCCTTTTAACTGTTAAATCTTAACCAATTCTTCCTTCACTGATATACGCCGCAATCTCCGGTGCAAAATATGTGATCAGCATATCGGTTCCTGCCCGAAAAAAACTCACGGTCGTTTCGCAGATCATCGCGGCCTCATCAATCAGTCCGGCTTTTGCTGCCGCCTTGATCATGCTGTACTCTCCGCTGACACTGTAAGCAGCCAGGGGAAGGTCAAATGTCTCTTTGAGCTTGGCAATCACATCCAGGTAAGCCAGAGCCGGTTTGACCATCAAAATGTCCGCCCCTTCCAGCACATCAAGTTCAGATTCCCGGACGGCTTCACGCAGATTATGATAATCCATTTGATAAGTTTTCCGGTCTCCGAAAGACGGTGCACATCCGGCTGCCTCCCGAAAAGGTCCATAGAAGGAGGATGCATACTTGGCCGAATAGGACATAATCGGTAGGGTCGTAAAATGGTGTTGGTCCAACGCTTCGCGGATGGCTTGTATCCGTCCATCCATCATATCGGATGGCGCTACCATATCTGCACCGGCCTGGGCATGGGATACTGCCACTTTGGCCAGTATTGACAGAGTACCGTCATTATCCACTTCCTTGCCTTTTAATAGGCCACAATGTCCGTGACTGGTATATTCGCAAAGGCATACATCTGTAATGACATTAATCTGTGGAAAGCTCAACTTGATTTTCCGAACGGCCTGCTGCAGGGCACCGTTTTCGTTATAGGCCTCACTTCCGGTCTCATCCTTGCGACTGTGCTCCGGTACCCCGAAAAGCAGAACACTGCCGATACCAGCCTTGATGACGGTCTCCACCGCATGTTCAACCCGGTCCGGGCTGTAGCGCTTCTGGCCGTCCATCGCTGCGATATTTTCTTCAATTGCACTGCCTTCCTTGATAAATATCGGGTAGATCAGGGCACTTTTAGAAAGACGAGTTTCACGTACCAACTCCCGGGTAACGTTGTCTTTTCTCAATCTTCTCGGTCTGATTGCTTCCATCGGTACCTCCTTTGGCCGCCATTTACTGCTACTGCGAGATTGCCTCAACCATACTGTCCAAAGTAGCTTTTTCGGCAATAATACACTTCATCCCGTGGCTTCGGGCCACCTTGGCTGTTTCTTCACCAATGCAAACTGCCGTCACCTTTGTAAAATCCAGCTGCGGCAGGGCATTGACAAATCCGCCTACTGTCGAAGCACTTGTAAATGCCGCATAATCAAAATCATAAGACAGGATTATTTCTTTTGAAAAAATACTGCTGTCTGATTCGTAGAACGTGTCATAAACCGGAATATCTTCATAGCAGATTCCTGCTTGATCAAAAATGCGGTTTAGATCTTCCGATCCTTCCCTGGCCCGTAAGACCAACACTTTTTCTCCAGGTGCCAGAACGTTGACGAGGCCGCTGGCAAGGCTGGCGACGTTATAGCTTTCCGGCATATACTCAATGCGAATGCCGCGCTGGGTAAACACCTTGGCCGTTCCGGCTCCGATAACCGCGATCTTAATCCCGTACAGGTCACGGATGTCTCTCCCCATTTCGTATATTCTGTCAAAGAGAGCCTCTACGCCAGCCGCGCTGGAAAAAACAAGCCAGTTATATTCTTTGATCCGCTCCAGTGCAGCATTAAATGCTTTATTGTCGCTTATTGGTCTGGTTTGGATACATGGGAATTCCAAAGCTTCCCCGCCAAGATCTCGGATCTTCTGACTAAGGACGGAATTAAGTTTTTCCGGACGTGTTACCACGACACGTTTACCTGCAAGCGGACGCTTCCCTGCCCATTCGAAATTCTCGGACAAGGAACAGACCTGGCCGATAACGATAACAGATGGGTTGCGGATTTCCGCCTTTGCAGCGTCACCTGGCAGGTTGCCGACTGTCGTCAGAAGCTTGCGTTGTCTTGCTGTCGTTCCTCTTTCGATGACCGCCGCCGGCATATCCGAAGCCATTCCAGCATCCAGCAGCCCTTCGGAAATACTTTCGATCGCCGATACTCCCATCAGGAACACCAACGTTCCTTTCATGTTTACAGCAGCCTGAAAATCAATATTCGGAGTCTCGCCCTCTTTTGTATGTCCTGTAATGATATGCAGGGAAGAACAAAAGTCCCTATGGGTTACCGGGATTCCTGCATAAGCAGGAACCGCGATGGCCGATGTCACCCCAGGTACTACCTCGAACGGAACCTGATGTTCATGGAGCAGTTCCAATTCCTCTCCGCCACGTCCGAACATAAACGGATCTCCGCCCTTCAGACGAACGACTGTCCTGCCTTCCAGGGCTTCTTCCAGCAGAATCCGGTTGATCTCGTCCTGCGGAATACGATGATAGGTCGGCAGCTTGCCGACATCTATTTTTTTTGCGTCTTTAGGGATTAAATTGAGGATTTCAATACCTACGAGCTTGTCGTAAATGACAACCTCTGCATTCTGAAGAACACGCAGCCCTTTTACGGTGAGCAGTCCTGCATCAGACGGGCCTGCCCCAACCAGCCAAACTTTTCCCGTTCTCTTTTGCTCCATTTATCTTACCTCCGCAAGTAGTCTCGTTGCCAATCTGTATCCTATTTCCGCCGCATCCCTGCGGTCGCCGGTCATGCTGCCTTTGGCCTTTTCACCGGTTTCAACATCGACATAGAGGCCGGTGATCCTGACTTCTGTACCATGCACTTCGGCAAATGCCGCAGCAGGTGAACTGCACCCGCCGTCAAGTTTTTGAATAAAGGCTCTTTCAGCCAGGGCTGCTGTCTGAGCATCTTTGTCGTTAATACACGCCAAAAAGTTGAGATCCTCGCCTTTTCTGCCCTGAATCGCCAGGATTCCCTGTCCGGCAGAGGGGATCATTTCCTCAGTGGAAAACACCCTACTGATACGGTTTTCCAGTGACAGCCGCTTAAGTCCGGCGAAAGCCAGCAGCAGAGAACTGAATTCACCCTCGTCCAGCTTTTTGAGCCGGGTAAGTACGTTGCCCCGCACAGGCTTGACATCTAAACCGGGATACAGATCTAAAAACTGGATTGTTCGGCGTGCGCTGGAACAGCCAACAGCCTTTTCTTTGTCTAGATTTTCTATAGATCCTGTCCCCTGCGGCAAAACCAGTACGTCCCGAGGATCTTCTCTTTTAGAAAATGCCGTAATCGGCAGGTCCTCCGGTATTTCTGCCGGCATATCCTTTAAACTGTGAACAGCGATATCAATTACACCTTGACAGAGCGCCCTGTCCAGTTCTTTCACAAAAAGGCCTTTTCCTCCTATTTTGTCCAACGTCTGTTCCAAAATGACGTCCCCTGTGGTCTTCATGGTAATAAGCTCAAGTTCCAATTCAGGATGATTTTTTCGGATCTGCTCCATAACAAATTGTGACTGGATCACCGCCAGCCTGCTTTCCCGGCTGCCGACAATTATTTTTCTTTTTCCCATTCGGCTACCTCTATTCTCATTTAATCAAAGTTACTTATTGTTCGTTTATTTCATTATGTTATTTATTCGTCATTATTTATTCGTCCAAGTGTTCATTCATGTATAGCCTCAGCTTCTCTGCTGTCTTCTTAGCCTTCGTATGGTCTTCCCCGCTGGCCGTGAGCCCGATCACCACATTTCCCTTCCTGACCACTGCCGGGAAATAGAACGTACATAGTTCCTTACAATCTGCGACACTGACAGGGATTCCATACCGGGTGCATTCTTCGGCAATTTGACGGTTTACTTGTGTTTCATTGGTTACTGCCAGAACCAGGTCAGCCCCATTACAGTCCCCTTCCTGATACTTGCGACAGAGCAAAGTGACTCTTCCATTATCTGCCAATTCTTGTTTAAGCTCCGGGACAAGTTCAGGCGTAATCACGGTAATGTCGGCATCAAACGGCAGTAATGTTCTGATTCTTCTTGCCGCAATCTTTCCGCCCCCGAAGACAACAATCTTTTTATTCTGAAGAGAAACAAAAAGCGGAAACCAAGGCTGATTCGGACGCTGTTCCAGAGAATAGTCCCAGGCAAGCTTGTGCAAAACCTGTTCCTTGTTGTAAAACGTATGCTGTTGCGCATCTTCTTTCTCATCTATTTTACCTGGATGCTCCAGTGTCTCTGGTTGTTCCGGCCGCCTGATTAGAATCACTGTAATTCCCAGCTCACGTGCTGCTTCAATTTTTTCCTGGAATCCTCCGGTCTCTCCGGAGTCTTTTGTCACCAGAAATCTTGCTTGAGATGCTTTCAGCATGGCAATGTTCAGCTCTTTGGAAAATGGGCCCTGCATATAGCTTATATTTGACTTCTTAAAGCCCAGCTTTTCACACTTCTCCATTACATCCTGCATCGGAAGGACCCTGGCAAATACCCGCTCCTGATAGTCCTTGATTCCGGTAAACGTTTCAATCTCCTTGCTTCCGCAGCTCAGAAAGATGTTCCCAGTCTTATCATTTAATACCCGTACCGCATCCTCGCTGTTGTCCGCATAAATCATGTTTTCCAATATATTTGCGTTAAATGACGGATTATTCGAGACCAATCTGCCCGGTTCCCTTTGCAGACGGATATAGTCCGTTGCGGTTTCGCGGCAAGCTTCGCAGATATTGTCCGTAACAATTTGGGCGTAAGGATGTGTTGTATCAATGACACAGTCCGGCTGAACCTCCCGAATGAAGGCGGCCATTTCTTCCCGGCCCAAACGTCGCGCTTGGATGTGAAGATTTTGATCCGGTTCGATCAGCTCCCTGCCATAATCCGTGGCCACTGAAACATACACTTTTGCGTTACTTCGCCGCAGCTCATCAATCAGCTCCCTGCCTTCAGTTGTCCCGGCAATGATCCAAAATACCGGCATTTTCATCATTTCCTATATCCTCTCGGTGTGACCAGTTTGTTGTTGATTACCCTTGTCTGTGAATTCCCGATAATGACAGTCGTAAACATATCAACTTTCTTCTCTCTCAATTCAGTCAGGCTGGAGACAATTTCATAATTCTCGCCCTCTCTGCCGATGCTGCGGACAATACCGGACGGCAGGTTAGCATTCTGATGGCGCATCACAATATCGCAAGCCTTTTTCAAATAATCGTGCCTTTTGATACTCGATGGGTTGTATAGTACAATGACAAAATCTCCCTGGGCTGCCGCTGCAAGCCTGGCTTCGATCTTCTCCCACGGCGTTAATAGATCACTGAGGCTGATGACTGCAAAGTCATGAATGAGCGGCGCTCCGAGAACAGCTGCACCGCTGCAGGCCGCTGTGATTCCTGGTATTACTTCGACCTCGAGGAAAGGATACGGCTCTGCAAGCTCCAGCACAATTCCTGCCATGCCATAGACCCCGGCATCCCCGCTCGAGACCACAGCAACCGTTGCACCTTCCAGCGCCTTTTCAACCGCGGTCCTGCAGCGATCCACCTCTTTCTTCATCGGCGTAGCAATTAACTTTTTATCTGGAAACTGATCCTTGATTAAATCGATATAAAGCGTATATCCGACTAAAATATCACTTTTTCTAAGTGCTTCCTGCGCACGGTTTGTCATTTGCTCCGGTCCGCCCGGTCCTAATCCCACGACATATATTTTCATTGCCCTTCTTACCTAACTACTTTCTCTAAATTTGTAAAACATTCATCCCACAGATCCCGGTCAATACTGTCCCTAAACCCAAACAGCACCGAACTTACTGCCTTTTCTGCCACTTGCGCCAGCCTGTTTTCAAAGAATGCTTTGTCTTGGTCGCTTAAATTCAGGTACGCAAGATCTTTTTGCAAATTCCGGCATATCCTTTCCGATGTTGAATTGGATATGCTTTGCAGTAGCGGCAGATAACTGCGGATTTCAAATGATTCTATAAATTTGTCGATATGTTCATCAATAATTTCATAAGCCGCTGCTAAAGCATTCTGGTTTCTGAGCTCTGCCTTCCCTAGACCCAAATTGTCCATATCCAGTAATGTAATATTCTCCATATCTCCGACTTTCGGTTCGATATCCCTCGGTACTGCCAGATCACAAAAGATTCTTGGCCTATGATTCTGCGCCAGAGCTGAAATTAAGGCATCAGCTTTAATCGTATAATGTGGGCTGGACGTCACGCTTACCACTACATCCATGTCGGCTAGCACCGTATGGCGTTTTTCGTAATCCACGCCCGTACATTGTTTCGGCAATAAATAAGCTCCGTGTTTACGCTGTCTTAAGGTGATCAAAACCTCCGCCCCACAATCTGCAAGCTGTGCGGCTACAATCTTTCCCATCTCGCCGTTGCCAATGACCAGACACCGCTTTTCCCCCAAGTCAGGAAAGACTTCCTGGATCCGCTCCAGAGCTTTCGTTGCTACCGATACGTCCGTCGTCGTCAGCTGAATCTGTGTTTTTACTTTCTTCGCCGAGGTTATGGCCATCTGAAAAAGTTTTTCCAGATAAAGGTCAGCAGTACCTGTCTCTCTGGCCTCTTCAATGGCTTTTTTAATTTGGGATAAAATTTGGCTTTCTCCCCAAATCTGAGACTTCAATCCGCAGGCAGTTTGAAAGAGGTGAACAAAGGCCTCACGGGACTGCCGGATAACAAATAAGCGCTCATATTTATCCCTGTCTTCCTTCTCAATTCGCTTCAGACCGTAGAGAATTTCTTTCAAATTAACTAGAGATCCTTCATTTTCGCTGACCCATAGCTCCGTACGGTTGCAGGTGGATATAATTACTGCGCCTTCCACACCATAATTATTTACAGCAGCTTCCATGGCCTGTCTGCTTTGAATCGGTGTAAAGGCAAACATTTCGCGTTCCTTTAATGATGCTTTTTCATGATCGATCCCGATCATTCTAATATTCAAAGCTAACCCTCCATTCCTTCTGAGCAAGAGCTATTGTTACCCCATTCCCGGATACTTTTCGGCTAATCAGCCCTCCGCCTGCGCTTACCATTAAGGCCGCCCGCTCACAGACATTGCCGACACCGGTAATACTACTTACAAATTCCGATTCTGTATACTTGCCTGGTACGGAAAGAAGTTCATCTGAACTAAAAAAATGCAGTGGCAGATTATTTTTTGCGGCAAAATCAAGCAGCCCCTGTTCTTTTGTTTTGAGGTCAATACTGGCAATGCCCGCAATGGCCTGAAAGCTGATGTTGTTCCTGCTCAACTGCTCAAGGACAAGATCCTCAATACGCTGCAGCGGCGTACCCCTTCGGCAGCCAATTCCGAGATACACCGTCCGGGGAACGATATTCAGCGTTATGGGATAGGGTTTTAATTTGTCATTCAGAGAAACACAAATGCCAATACCCATGCTGTTTTCATTCTTCTCCAATAAACGCGGCATCTCTCCTTCTATGTCCAGCTCGCTATAAAACCCGACCGGCTTTTCTGCCAATAGTCGTGCCGAAATTTCTTTCGCTACTTTCAGATCCGAAATCCAGGCGTCATGGAAAGCTGCCCATTCATCGACCGAAAAAAGCCTGTTTATATCCGTTGCAGTCGTTATCACAGGGATTGCGTTTAGCGCTTCGGATATCCTGTCCGCCAGCATGTTGGCGCCGCCGATGTGGCCGGAGAGGAGCGGTATAACGAACCGTCCCTTTTCGTCAATACACAAAACGGCCGGATCTTTCGTCTTGTCCTGAACAAAGGAGGAGATTGCCCTGACGGCAATCCCGCAGGCCCCAACAAAAATTAGCGCGTCTTTTTCTGCAAACTGTCTGCCTGTAAACACCTTTAAATCCGGAGCAATGGGTTCTGCCATGCCGGCTGTATTGACGGCCCCGGTAAGTTTTTCCGGCTGATAGCAAGCCGTATGATTACCTTGAGCATCCAACAGCTCTTTTATTTTCAGGCTGAGAGCGACTCCATTGGCGGTAAAAGCCAGGATGCTTATCTTCATTTCAAATCCTCAGTCCAAGAAGGCAGTGGATCGATTCCTTCCCGAAATTCATGCGTAAATGCCGGATCGTAAAGTTTAGATCTTTCGAAGTCGTTTCCCAAAAATCTGCCCACTAGAATCAAGGCCGTTTTGGTGATATGGTTCTCTTTAGCTGTCCTCGCCAATGTCCCTACCGTACAGCGGAACTGCTTCTCATCCGGCCAGGTTGCCTTATAAACAATCGCTGCCGGAGTGTCAGCGGCGTAACCGCCTTCCATAAGCTTGGCACTTAAGTTCTCCAGCATCCCTGTACTTAAGAAAATTGCCATGGTCGCCTGATGCGACGCCAGGAGAGCAATGTCTTCCTTAGGCGGTACCGGGGTTCTTCCTTCCATGCGGGTAATAATTACAGTTTGGCTGATATCCGGCAATGTATACTCCTTCTTCAAGGAGGCAGCAGCTCCGAAAAACGAGCTGACTCCAGGTACGACTTCGTAATACAGGCCCTCGGCATCAAGCAGATCCATCTGCTCACGGATCGCTCCGTAAATGCTTGGATCGCCGGTATGCAGACGCACGACCAGTTTACCTGCCCGGGTGGCAGGAACCATCACAGCAAGCACCTCTTCCAGTGTCATCCCGGCACTGTCGTAAACGGTGCATTCCTTCTTCGTAACATTCAATAGCTCCGGGTTGACCAGCGAGCCTGCATAAATCACAACATCGGCCTGTTCCAAAAGCGTCTTTCCGCGAACCGTGATTAAATCTACCGCGCCCGGACCGGCCCCAATAAAATAAATCATCTGACAATCTCCTTTTCTTTCACAATGATCGTGGAAAAATAGCTTGCTTTCCCCTCGGCTACACTGATATCTTTTATAACTCTCTCTGACGGCATCCCGCAGCATTCCACCATCTGGGTATGCTTAACCAGATCTTTGCTGATAAGCTCTTCCTTAACCTTGCCAAATTCCCTTCCTGATTTCATCAGCACCTTGGTTCCGCCCCAGTCCAGGTAATCAAAGGACCCTTCATAGGATGCGGGGATAATGTGCAACGGCTGGGCGCCCTCGCAGAGAGGCACATTAAGTCTTGCTGCTACAGCACAGAAGGACGGGACCCCCGGAATCAGCCGGGCATCATAGCCTGCTTCCAAAACCCGGTTATGCAGATAAATGTATGTGGAATAGATCGATGGATCCCCTAGCGTAAGAAAAGCCACAGATTTGTTTTGTTTGAGCTGGTCGATGATCTGTTCAGCTGCTTCCTGATGGCTTTGCTCCAGCATTTGGGCATCCCGTGTCATCGGCATGTAAAGTTCCAGTATTTCTTTTGTGGAGAGGTCCACAGCCTGCTTGGCAATATTCCAGGCGGTCATTTCTTTTTCATCCGTCCGCGGAACAGCAATAAGATCTGCCTCGCTGATGATTCGGACGGCCTTTAAGGTCATCAGTTCAAAGTCTCCCGGACCTACGCCTATTCCGTATAATGCTGCTTTCATGATGGCTTCATCCTTTTTATTTTATTGACTATTTCATCCGCCTGCGGTGTTTTGCCCAGGATACCCTGTTCATTGGAATACAGGATCACACCGGCTTTCACCTTATTCTGCAGGCGGTAATTCACATATTCATCAATTTTTAACATGATGGACTCAAATACCTGGTTTCTAAGCCCGTGCCGGTCTAATACCGTAACGGCCTGCGGTGCTGTCAGGCTAGCCATAATTTCTTTGACTATCTCCTTCCCGGCACCGTGTAAGGCAGCATGTACGGCGATAACTTCCATGCGGCAGTCCGCATAGCGGGAGTGGGTATTCATAATGCCCGCTGCCAGCTTGACCAATTTTCCGGCATGTCCAATCAGCAGCAGGCCGTCAAAGCCTAATTCCAAGGTAAAATCCAGCATTTCACCGATATAATTGCTGCAGTGAATCAGAGAACTCTCCAGCCCCAGCGTACTGCGGGCAAAAGTTTCACCGTAATTTCCAGGGCAGACCAACAGATCTCTGCAGCCCTTTTCTTTCTGCTGATTCATCTCCAGTCGAATCGTATCGATCAGGGCCTTTTCGCTCATCGGCTCGACAATTCCTATTGTTCCCAGAATAGAGATTCCGCCAACAATGCCCAGCCGTGGGTTAAAGGTTCTTCTGGCAATGGCCTCCCCTTCCGGAACTGATATCGTAATTTCCAGGCCTCCCTCATAACCGTACTCGGCACAGACTTTCGCCACTTCCGACATAATCATACTTCTGGGAACAGGATTGATGGCCGGTTCTCCTATAGAACAGGCAAGCCCGGGCTTAGTGATTCTGCCGACGCCCTGGCCGCCATCAACCTGAATATTATTATGGTTCGCTCTGGTGACCGTCGCAAAAATAAGGATGCCGTTAGTCACATCCGGGTCATCGCCGCTGTCCTTTTTTACAGCACACGTCACCTGGTTCATGTCTCTCCGAACTTCCAGCACCTGCATCGTAACCGGTATCCCTTTCGGTGTCGCAATGGCTATTTGTGTGCACAGGTCTCCCGAGAGCAGCATTACCGCCCCAGCCTTGGCAGCAGCAGCCGCACAGGATCCCGTAGTAAAGCCGCATCTCAGTCTTTTATTCTGTTTGATGATAAAGAGTTCACCGGATTGACTGTTTTGTGGACTGTTTTGTTCAACGTTTAGATGGTGGATGTCATGATTCATCATTTTTATATTCCTTCAATCAGTTTGTATCTTTCCAGTTAATTAAAGCTTTTCTGGCCTCAGATATGGTATTGGCAGGCTGGGCAAATTCAAAGCCATCTTTATCGTGCAAGATTTCCATAAGATGCCCAATTCTTGGGAGTCTGAGATTAATCCTTCTGATTTCCTCCGGATGCGAAAACACTTCCTGAGGCGTACCTTCCATTACAAGCCTGCCGTCATCGATTACATACGCATAATCGCAGTAAAGCGGGACAATATCAATGTCATGCGTTGAGATCACAACGGACAAATTCAGCTCAATTTGCAGTTTTCTGAGCAGCTTCATTAGCTCGCTGACTCCGAGTGGGTCAAGCCCTGCAGTCGGTTCATCCAAAATAAGCACTTCCGGCTCCATCACCAGAACGCCGGCAATGGCTGCACGTTTTTTCTGGCCAAAACTGAGGCTGTGTGTAGGCTTGTCTTTCAGGTGGGATATCCCGGTTCTCTTCATGGCTAGATCCACCCTTCTGCGGACTTCCTCCTCAGGCAGCTTTAGATTCATCGCTCCAAAGGAGATATCCTGATAGACACTGGCTGAAAACAACTGCTTATCCGGATCCTGAAAAACAATGCCAACAGATTTTCGAAGCTGTTTGAGACCTTTTACTGAATAATCCAGCGGCAGGCCCTTGAATAGGACTTCGCCGCCTGAAGGCTTATTGATGCCGTTAAAGGAAAGCAGCAACGTTGATTTTCCAGCACCGTTGCTTCCGAGGACTGCTGTCGTTTTCCCCTGTTTAATCCCAAGTGACAGGGCCTTTAAGGCCTGGGTTCCATCACTGTAGATGTAGTGGAGATTTCTGACTTCCAAGATATTTTTAGCCTCCACATTTTCAATCAAGCCATTTTCGGCCATTATAGCAAGCCTCCTGTCCATTGTTTGGAAAACAGCGCAACTGCAATCAGGAATAGGTTAATCAGCATAATCGGAATATATTCTGTCCAATGGGTCTCCGCCTGCTCATGGATCACACTGAGCTCACCGTCATATCCCCTGGCTTCAAGCGCAATATACAGTTCATCCGCCCTCTGATAAGACCGGATAAAAAGTGACGAAGCCAGAGCCGCCAATGAACGGTATCCGGAGGAAAGCCCCGCATAGCCCAAGCGAGAATTCTGCGCCGTAAACATGGTGTCTGCCATTTCTAAAAATACAAAAATAAACCGGTAGATCAGTCCCATCAATTCAACCATCAGTCTTGGAACTTTAAGCTTCCGAAGAACTGCCAACAGGTCTACCATTGGTGTACTCAGCGATAAATAATACAGACAGGAAACCGCGCCAAGCGCTTTAAAAACAGATTTGCCGCACTTAAAATACCGGACTGCGACACCCCGATATACATGCCAAATGCATATACAGAGAATACAAAAACATCTTTGTCCCCTGAAACATTGACCGCAATGGTTAAAACGCCGATCACTAAAAAGGAAAGTGGGACAAGCATAAGTCTAATAAAAATTCTAACAGGTGTACCGCCTTTGCAAACGGTATACCAGCCCATGATCAGGAGCGTCAAGATTGACACCGCAACGGAATCAGCCCAGAGACAGACCCCCAAAACCAAAACGGCTAAGACTAGCTTTTTCAATGGATTCGTTTGTTTAAGCCTGGATAAATAAGCGTATTTATCGATGTAAATCATTGTTTACCGATTCTTCCTTTTTCTTACGACCCCGCAGATAACCTAACCCGTAGCCCAAAACACCTGCTCCGACAGCTGCCTGAAGCGCAAACAACAAGCTTTCAATTTCTCCGCTAGGCGGCTCCCAAATTGGTGAGAACCAGGCCTGGTAATTCCCGTTAAGTTCTGCTATAGCTTGTTCAGCTTGGCTGTCAGCCCCAGCAAACTCCGCATTTTTTTGCACAATGAGGGGTATAACGGCAAGCGCTATGACAATCGTAATTAAAATAATATTTGTGATGATAACCCGATTTTTATTCTTCGGTTTCATCGTTTCTACAGACACTTTCAGACCTCCTTTGAAAGTATTTTTAAGTCTTTAAGCTCATCCCCTGCATAGGATGAAATCGCCTTAAATATCAGCACAGTCAAAATACCTTCACTGATCGCCAATGGTACTTGCGTTAAGGCAAAAATACCTAGAAACTTGGTAAGTGATGCCATAACGCCGCCTGTTTCAGCTGGAAACGCCAGTGCAAGCTGCACCGATGTCGTGACGTAAGTCAATAAATCCCCAAGTGCGGCAGCGAGAAACACAGCAAGCCACTGCGGTCCATTTGCTTTCTTCACCATTTTGTATGTAGCAAAAGCTACCAGCGGCCCCACAATGCCCATCGAAAAAGTATTTGCCCCCAATGTTGTCAATCCGCCATGGGCCAGTAAGACAGCCTGAAACAGCAGTATGATCAAGCCAATTACGGCCATTGCGGTCGGTCCGAACAAGATAGCGCCAAAACCAACCCCTGTAGGATGCGAACTGCTTCCTGTAACGGAAGGAATCTTCAGGGAAGACAAAACAAAAGCAAAGGCACCTGCCATCGCCAAAAGCATTAATGTTTTGGGATGCTCTCCAACAGTTCTTCTGATAGAAAAAAAACCAGCCAGAACAAAAGGTATTGCCAAAGCACCCCAAGTAATACACCAACCCGCAGGAAGGAAGCCCTCCATGATATGCATGGCATATGTCTGCTGGGGCAAGAACATAAACATAAGTACGAGACCCATTATCCAAATCTTTTTATTTATCATCGTCAAACTCTCCTATATAAGATATGAAACAAAAAACCTCTCAACATCTTACGTCGAGAGGCTCATATGCTAGGAAGTTTTCCTCGGTAGTCTTGCACATACATCCCCCTCTCTATCACTCGTAGAGTATATGGTGAGACACTAAAACAGGTAGGTCTTCTGGCTTAAGCATCATCGATCTTCAGACCTTCCCAGTTTCCCAGTGGTATACCTGAAGAACTCCACTTTCACAGCGGCGTGACCGCGCGGGCTTCTACCCGACTTTCCTTATTCATTGAATGATACGCTTATCAGCTTCATTCAACACCTGTTCTGCCTATTCAGTTTTAATCCTGATTCATTATATCGCTCTTTCGACAAGGAATCAATATTATTTTTACTTTAGCCTTGAACATATTAATTGAAGTATCTTTACCTCCATCAATTCTATTTGTGGTAGGGTTCCCCTTTGCTAATCTTGCACGCCCGGTAAATCTGCTCCAGCAGGATAAGCCTGATCATCTGGTGCGGAAAGGTAAGCTTCGAGAACGACCACCGGTAATCGGCGCGTTTTCGGATTTCATCTGCCGTACCGAGAGATCCGCCAATCACAAAAGTGATCCGGCTCTGGCCTGAAAGCCCTTTTTCATCAAACAAAACGGCAAGTTCGGGTGAAGAAAGTTCCTTCCCCAGAAGATCCAGCAAAACCACATAATCCTGAGGTGAAATTAATTTAAGAACCTTTTCAGCTTCTTTCTGTTTTACTCTTACTTCGTCGGCAGCTGATGCCCTTTCGGGGCATGGTTCGTCCTCAACTTCAATCATCTCAAGCCGGATGTACGCGCTAAGACGCTTGGCGTATTCCTTCAGCCCTTCTTTTAAATAATTTTCTTTGATTTTCCCTACCGCTAGAACTTTGATCTGCAGCATGTTTTCTCCAACTCCAGTCACTATGTTTGCGTCCAAACATTTGCAATCAAAAACTTGAAGGTTAAATCTCTCTGATATTGGATTATTTACAATGAAGATTTTTTTCAAAAGTGTCAATAATATTGATGGAGGTGAAAAAAAATGAGTAAAACAAGTGAAAGCAAAAAAAAGCTGCTGCAGAATCTAAAAATGGAGGCTGCGGCTGAAATCGGCCATCTTGATTTTGTAAGGGAAAATAACGATCACTATAAAGGCGATGTTACTGCCAGACAGAATGGTCTGGAAGGAGGCCCGATCGGCGGCCAGATGGTCAAAAAAATGATCGCCTATGCCAAACAGCAGATGAAATAGAATAACGGACTCATTTAGTATTCCTAATCTACTTCAATAAATATTCAAAACTTCTTCAGCCTACAATACTGAAGAGGTTTTTTGTTATATAATCTTCTGTTCGGAATACGACTGCTCTGTACCTTCTTCAGTGTTATGCAAAGCTGCCGCTTCCTCGCCGGGTGCAGATTGCATTTGCCCGGCGTTGTTATTCATTTTGTTTCTATCGTTCGTATTGGCATTATTGAGTGCTTCCGACCTCTCCATATTTTTGAAAGCGACTGAAAGCATCAGTTTAATTCTGTTGATCTGATTCACCTGGCTGGCACCCGGATCGTAATCGATTGGCACAATATTCGCCAGCGGGTAGTGCCGTTTAAGTTCGCGGACCATCCCTTTACCCGTGATATGATTTGGCAGGCAGGCAAACGGCTGCAGACAGGCAACGTTTGTTGCTCCGCTTTCTATCAGTTCCAGCATTTCTGCGGTCAGGAACCAGCCTTCACCGGTCTGATGTCCGAGATGCATGATCTTGCCGGCCATATCGGCCAACTCATAAATCGATTTGGGAGGATGGAAACGGTTGCTCTTTGCCAAAGTGCGTTTCATTACCCGGCGGTAGTTTTCCAATCGCCAGATAATATAGCGGCTGATAAGCTCGCTTTTCAGTGAGCCAGCGAGTTCTTTTCTTCTGAATATTGTTCCATACGCACAGTACATAAAGAAATCCATCAGATCCGGCAGAACGGCTTCGGCGCCTTCCTTTTCCAGAACATCCACAATAAAATTATTGGCAAATGGATGAAATTTGACGAGGATCTCCCCAACCACCCCGACCTTTGGTTTCTTAACATCCAGGATCTCAATATGATCAAAGTCCTTGATAATTCGGCGGATATTTCGGTGATATTCCCGCAGGTTCATCGCAGTCAGGGTCGGCTTTAGTTTCTTCAGCCATTTGGCCAGAAGATCATTCGTTTCTCCTTTATTTTTCTCATAGGGTCGTATGGCATTAGTTACGCGCATCAGCAGATCGCCATAAACCGTAGCCATCACGCAACGTTTGATCATCTTCATGGAAAGTTTGAACCCGGGATTGGATTCGAGACCGCCGGCATTAAGGGAAATAACCGGAATCTGTTCCATGCCGGCATCTTTTAAGGCTTTACGGATAAAGCCAATATAATTGCTGGCCCGGCAGCCGCCGCCTGTTTGCGACATGATGACTGCCGTCTTGTTCAGGTCATAACGGCCTGATTTCAGTGCCGCCATAATTTGACCGACAACTAAGATTGACGGATAGCAGGCATCGTTATGCACATGCAGAAGTCCCTGTTCGACGACATCCATCTCGACATCAGGCAGAATCTCTATCTTATAGCCTTCCAAACGGGTAGCTTCTTCAATAAGTTCAAAATGGATCGGTGCCATCTGTGGAGAAAGAATCGTATACTCATGCTTCATTTCTTCTGTAAACATGACTCTTTTAGGTGTCTCAAAAAGCTTATGCGCATGAATTTCTTTTTTGTCTCTTTCCTTCATTGCAGCGAGCAATGACCGTATCCGGATACGAATAGCACCCAGATTATTGATCTCATCAATTTTAACCAAGGTATAGGTCTTTCTGTACTGATGCAGTATCTCCTGAACCTGATCCGTGGTGACGGCATCCAGTCCGCAGCCAAACGAATTCAATTGGACAAGTTCCAAGTCATCCCTGGTTGCCACAAAACTTGCTGCCGCATACAGCCTGGAGTGGTAGACCCATTGGTCGAGGACGCGCAGAGGCCTTTCCACCTGACCAAGATGAGCGACAGAATCTTCAGTCAGCACAGCGATCCCCAGACCGGTAATCATCTCTGGAATCCCGTGGTTGATCTCCGGATCGGTATGATACGGCCGACCGGCAAGTACGATGCCTTTCAGGTTGTTCTTTTGCAAATAGTCCAATACTTCTTCCGCTTTGTTTCTGAGGTCCTGGCGAACAGCATCTCTTTCGGCAAAAGCCTTATCTACAGCACTTGCTGCCTCTTGTCGTGTTATACCCATCGCTTTAAATTCTTCATAGATCCGAACTTTTAAACGCGCCATATCATCAATCGGCAGGAACGGGAAAATAAATGCAACTTCTTTGTTCCTTATTTCATCCACATTGGCATGAAGAGATTCCGGATAAGAAGTGACAATCGGGCAGTTGTAATTATTATTGGCGCCAGCCAGCTCTTTTTCATCTCTCGGAAGGCACGGATAGAAAATCCGCTTGACCCCTTTGTTCAGAAGGTCCTTAATATGCCCGTTGGCCAGTTTGGCCGGATAGCACAGCGACTCAGAAGCTACGGTCTCCATGCCGAGCTCAAATATCTTTTTTGAGGAGCGGCCGGACAAAATAACTCTGAAACCGAGCTCCGTTAGCAGCGTAAACCAGAACGGATAATGTTCATACATATTCAGGACCCGTGGAATCCCGATTTCGCCACGGGTTGCTTCTTCCTTTTTGAGTGGTTTATAGGCAAATAGACGCTCATATTTATAGGCAAAAAGGTTCGGAATATCCTCAGAGGTGTTTTCCAGTCCGGCTCCGCGCTCGCAGCGGTTTCCTGTCAGAAACTCCCTGCCGTCCGAGAATTGGTTGACCGTCAACAGGCAATTATTGCCGCATAGGCCACAGTGGCGCGTATGGGTCTCCGTAAGGAAATCCTCCAGTTCATTTTCACCAAGCAGGGTAGTCTGTTCTCCGGCCTGATAATGGTCGCGGGCAATAAGAGCTGCTCCGAACGCGCCCATGATACCGGCAATGTCCGGACGAATGACCTGGCGGCCCGTGACACGTTCAAAACTTCTTAAAACAGCATCATTATTAAACGTTCCGCCCTGAACAACAATTTTCTTACCAACTTCGGAAGAATTGTGCAGGCGGATGACTTTGTATAACGCATTTTTGACAACTGAATACGAGATCCCGGCCGCGATGCTGCCGATATCCGCGCCTTCTTTTTGAACCTGTTTGATTTTGGAATTCATAAATACGGTGCAACGGGTACCCAAATCGACCGGGGTCTTCGAAAATAAACCTTTTTGCACAAATTCTGAGAGAGATAAACTCAGAGATTGGGCCAGCGTCTCGATAAATGACCCACAGCCCGAAGAACATGCTTCATTCAGCATGATATTATGAATAACGCCGTCGCGGATCTGCATGCATTTCATGTCCTGGCCACCGATATCGAGGATAAAGTCAACACCGGGCAGAAAATATTCGGCGCCCTTAAGGTGGGCAACCGTTTCTATTTCTCCGTAATCAACTTTGAGGGCAGCCTTTAGCAGGGCTTCTCCATAGCCGGTCACGACGGAACCGCCAATCGTAGCTCCGGACGGCAAAGCCTGATAAAGCTTTTGCAGAGCAGAAACCGTAGATTTTAACGGACTTCCTCCGTTACTTCCATAATGGGAATAAAGTAAATTGCCATCTTCATCGATCAGAGCCAGTTTCGTCGTGGTCGATCCGGCATCGATACCCAAAAAGCAGGTTCCCCTGACTTCTGCCAGCGGTCTCTTCGCGACGGAATTTCCTCGATGCCTTTGACTGAAGGCTTCATACTCTTCTTCACTGGCAAACAAAGGCTGGAGGAGGGTAGTGGCCGAATCCGAATTATGCAGATTCGGGATGTTCTCATAGATCACGTGAAGATCGCAGACTTCACTCTGTTTCGAAGCCAGGGCTGCCCCAATCGCCACAAAAAACTGAGCATTATCTGGCACGATAATATTTTCCGGTTTAAGCTTCAAGGTCTCAATAAAGCGCTGGCGCAGTTCAGGCAGGAAAGAAAGCGGTCCGCCCAGAAATGCCACATTGCCCCGGATTGGTTTGCCACAGGCTAAACCCGCAATGGTCTGATTCACGACAGCCTGAAAAATCGAGGCGGCAATATCTTCCTTGGCCGCACCTTCGTTTAAGAGCGGTTGAATATCTGTTTTAGCAAAAACCCCGCAGCGCGAAGCAATCGGATAAATCTCCTGATGATGCGAAGCCAGTTCATTGAGACCCGCAGCATCGGTTTTCAGCAAGATGGCCATTTGATCAATAAACGCACCTGTCCCGCCGGCGCAGGTACCGTTCATCCTGAGTTCGGGCGATTCCCCAAAATATGTGATCTTGGCATCTTCGCCGCCCAGCTCTATCGCGACATCCGTATCCGGAATAAATCGTTCAACAGCTTTTTGGCAGGCAATGACCTCCTGAATAAAAGGAATCCCAATCTGTTCGGAAGTGGACATACCGCTTGAACCTGTCACGTTCATGGTGACTTTTTCATTGCGGAACTGACTGTAAATCTTTTGCAGGAGGTTGCTGACTGTATGCTGGACATCTGAAAAATGCCTTTGGTAGCTGCTGAAAACCAAGTTATCTTTTTCATCAAGTATTGCAATTTTGACGGTGGTCGAACCGACATCCAGTCCGATATGCATTTGTTTCGTCATTCACCTGTCTCCTTCTGTTTAAACAACCTGCTCAATCTATAAAAAACAGCGTTTTAATATTTTTTTGTATCAAACTTTATTATATCAGGTTTCATCTGTGTAACAAAATAGCAACTTTTTCTGTCCGGTCCTGTGTCTCGTCCTGCTTAGTATCTCGTCCTTATTATTGTATGAGAATACCGGGAAAAACGCCTATCCCTATAGAAAATGTGACTGCCGCCAAGCTTTTGGCGGCAGTCTTTAGCTGATATAGTCGAATGTCTTCCTATAGCTGATTCGTTCGACCTTTCTAGTTTCTGGCTACTCTATTCTGATCTGATTTCTCCGAGGACCGCATCCGTTTTATACGTGCTGCCACCCCGGAAATAGCTGACAGATACTTTGTCTCCCGGCTTGTATTTAAAGAGTTCGTGTGTCAGCTCCAGAGAATTGGTTATGGCTGTTCCGTTAATGGCCGTAATGATATCTCCGGCCTGGATACTGGCTTTAGCTGCCGCCCCACCGTTTTCAACACTGGCGATATAGCAGCCTGCCGGCCAGTCTTTGAATGAAGCATATTCCTCCGTGTAGCGGTCGTCGATATTGATCTGCAAAGCCGGATGACTCGCAAATCCTTTTTCAATGAGCTGCTGAATTACAGGCAGCGCATCGGAAATTGGGATCGCAAACCCCATACCTTCAAAGCCCTGGGTATCGTTTTTGGCTGAATTGATTCCGACAACCTGGCCGCTGTAATTGACGAGCGGCCCACCGCTGTTGCCTGGGTTAATCGCCGCATCCGTCTGAATCAGATTGAAGCTGGCTTCCCCCTGCAGCTGAAGAAACCTGTCTGTCGCTGATACCACACCGGCTGTGACTGTACGGGCAAAATCCTGGCCTCCCGGATTCCCGATCGCAACAACAGATTCTCCGACTTTTAACGCTGCGGAATCTCCGAGCTGGACAGCCGCAAGTTCCTTCGTACCGTCAATTTTGAGCACGGCAAGATCGGTCCGCGGATCACCGCCGACAAGCGTTCCAGGAACATCCCGACCATCGGCAAGCGAAATTATAATTTTTTCAGCATCTCCAATGACATGATAGTTGGTAACAATATAGCCATGGGCAGCATTGATGATAAAGCCGGAACCGCTTCCTGCTTCACTGAGTCCATCACTGCTGCCGGCAAAAATATTCCCGCTATACTGAAAGTTGGCCACACCTACGACAGCAGGCCCTACTGTGCTGGCAATATTAACCACCGGTGACTCTCCACCGGCAGTACTCGAGGATGTAATCGGGGGATTTTCTGCCTGCTGAACGACAACCTTATTACCGCCCTCCAAATAATTGCCTTGAGGATATACCGCAGGAACAAGGACGACAGCAATCAAGCCTCCCAGAATTGCGCTGATGACAGCAAGCAAAACTGTTGAAACAATACGGGGTTTCCCACTCCTTCGTCCGAAATCGTCCCGGTCATTATAATCATCCATCTGACATTCCTCCTATCCAGTATGTATCATGTCTACCTTAAATTTAGTCTGTCAGTTATGTTCTCTTGACATACTATCCCAGTGTAATAAGTTCGTGCGGACAATGTCTTGGTGCGACCCTGATTTTTAGATTCGCGCATTTTTTCTTAACCTGCGAATCCCGAAGCATCTCCACGACTGTACTGAGCGCCATTTGCGGCGTATTATTTTCTTCACTTAAGTGAGCAAGCACGACTTTTTGCGTATTTTCACCAAGCCATTCCGTCAAGGCCTCAGCAAGCTGGACATTGCTCAGATGTCCAGCATTTCCGCTGACTCTTTTCTTCAAATAGTACGGATATCTTCCGTGCCATAGTGTTTCCAAATCGTGGTTTGCCTCGACGACGTAGGCATTACAGCCCCGAAGATTCCGATGCATCTCTTCCGTAACAATGCCGCTGTCAGTCGCTATGCCAAGCGTATGCGTTTTACCTGTTATTTTAAGACCGTAGCTTTCCCTGCTGTCGTGGGAAGTCGGGAAGAGTTTTACCTCCATACCCGCAAGAAAGATGTCCCGATCAATAATTCTTTTCTGTTCAGAATCAATATCCCCAACCACCGTTTCAATTTCCTGCCAAATTCCGGCTGTCGCATAGACGGGAATCTTCAGCTTGCGGGCCAGCACGCCGGCTCCCTTGACATGGTCGGAATGTTCATGGGTAATGATGATACCTTCCAGCTGAAGAGCGGTGATATCAATCATCTCGAGGTTCGTAAGCACTCTCTTGGCCGCAATGCCGCAATCCACAAGCAGACTCCTGTTTTCTTCCCCTACACATATGGCATTACCGGAACTGCCGCTGGCCAGTGTTGCAAAATACATCTGTTCACCTTCCCGATCTGTGATTCAGGCGCTTACTCATTCTGTCATTAACATGTCTGTCGTTACTTGTCTCTGGCTCGTTTGTCTAAGGCTCAATGTCCTGAGCTCTTGCTATCATTTCCTCGAGCTTGGTCTTCATCTTTTCATCCGTATTGTATTTCAACGCCGTCTGCCAGTACTGCTCGGCCTTCTTGTAATCTTCTTTGCTGTAAAACTGGAACATCCCATACCAATACAGCACATCCACATTTTGCGGTTCCTTTTCGATTAATTCCTTGTATGTTTCATCCGCAAGATCAGAATCACGTGAAAGGAATGCGGATATTGCAAGTTTTAACCTTACATCATTGTCGTCTTTCTGTGCCAGGACCTTTTGGTAATGCGTTATTGCATTCTGCAGATCTTCCTGGTATTCTTCATCGTTAAGCTCAATTGTTGTACTCGCTTTACGATAATAAGCGTCGGCCAGAGCCAGCTGCGCTCCGACGTCTTCCGGGTTCTTTTCGAGTGCTGCGCTGAGTTCCACGACGGCCTGCTTCCGCTGATTGTATTCCTGCTCCAACGCTTCCTGGCCCTGGGTATCTTCCGTATTATCAGACCCCGGAAGGGAAATTGCATAAAATGTTGATCCAATAAGGGAAATGCAGATGATCCCTATAATCATACCTACGGTGATTTTTTGAACTTTTTTTTTCATTTTTTCTCTTTCTCCTAACCTGCAACCTTCCTATTATCAATAATAGGAAGGCTAGTTAATCTCTCCTTAGAAACAATAGCGTCAAAGAAGCTCTTCCTTTGTGCCAGGGTTCTCTTGTTAAACAAGAACCCTTTGCCTGGCTTCCATGATTTTAAGATAGTATGCGACTTCAAGCCTTTTCTTCTGCAGCTCGCATCCCATCGGATACACTTTTGTCAGTTCCCCGCTGAAAGCTTCATTGGCTGCATGGCATCCGCCGCTGCATGAGAAGCGTGCCCAGCAGACGCGGCATTCTTCCTTCGCATAGACCTGCGCCTGGCGGAAGGACTGAACAATTTCTTCCTTTAGTTCACAGTTCAGATTATTCACAGATCCCATTTTATATTTTTCCTGTCCGACAAACTGGTGACAGGGGTAAATATCCCCCTCCGGCGAAACGGCTACATACTCATGTCCGGCCCCACAGCCCGATAGCCTCTTAATCAGGCAAGGCCCTTCATCGAGACCTGCATTGAAGTGAAAAAAGACAAATTCTTTCCCTGCCTCGCGATATTCCAGTACTTTTTCTCCTAAAATATCGTAGCTTTCTTTGATTTCTGCCAAATCTTCCTCTCTGAAAGCATACACTTCCTGCGGAGAAGCTACCACCGGCTCCACAGAGATCCTTCGGATGCCGCTGTCCGCCATATGCAGGACATCCTTGTAAAAGTCTTTATTGAAATGTGTATAGGTTCCCCGGACATAAAAATAATTGCCAACAGCATAACGCGATGTCTCCGACCGCATTTCCGTAAATTTAAGAATCTGCGGCATAATCCGGTCATAACTTCCGGCTCCGTTCAGGAAAGGCCGCATTCTGTCGTTTACTTCCTTGCGTCCATCCAGACTCAGTACAACACTGATTCCTTCGTCTTCCAAGAATCTGGTGGTTTCTTCATTCATCAAAACTGCATTCGTTGTCAGCGTAAACTTGATTTTTTTACCGGCCTGAGCGGCTATTTCCCTGCCGTAAACAATCAATTCCCTGATAACCGGCAAATTCATCAGCGGCTCGCCGCCAAAGAAATCAACCTCGCAATGCCCCCGGTCTCCGCTGTGATCCAATAAAAATTTCAACGCTTTCTTGCCTGTCTCAACGTTCATTAATTCGCGGTTGCCGCCGAAAGGTCCTGTTCCCGCGAAACAATATTTACAGCGCAGGTTGCAGTCATGCGCAACGTGCAGGCACATCGCCTTGATCACCGGCCGGTCAGAAAACGACAGTACTGTTTCTTCGGGCTCGCAAGAAAACAACAGCTTTTGATCCTGAAGCACTTTCAATTCTGCCAGGATTTCCTGTTTTTCTTCAGAAGAAAGATTATACCCGCAACTGTCCAACATCTCTTCTGAATCTTCCAAACTGTTTTTCTGCTGATATGTTATCAATTCCTGAATAAAAGCATATGTCTTGTCATCGATCACATGAAGCGACCCTGAATTGACATCGTAGGCAATCTGAAGTTTCCCTTGCGTATACACGTGTACATTTTTTGCTATATTGTAGTTCCTTAATTTCATGTTTCTGTATCCTCTACCCATCGTAATAGTTTTCAGAACAATTATACCATTGAAATACCTTTATGAAAAAAGAAAACTTGGCTGACGCCAAGCTTTTTTACAGAACCCCGTTATAAATAACCGTCTGTCTTCTATAATGTTCCTGTTATTTTTCACAAACCTGATTGCCAACTGTACAAGAAGTCTTACAAGCCGATTGGCAAGATGTCTGGCATTTTCCGCATCCTCCGGTTTTAGCTGTTGAAGCTAAGTTCCCCTTAATGACTGTCTGAATATGTTTAGCCATGTGTATCCTCCTTATTATTGTTTAGGCTGACTGAACAAGTAGATGACCTTTCCTTCAGCGGAGTATCCGGTGATATCTGCGCTTACCGATGGGACCTGCGGTTCACTGACAAATGCATACCATAGTCTCAGCTGATCGGTGTTAACAACCTTCCCCTGAACCTTTTCCCCATCGGTCGTCGTAACACTTACACGTACAATATCCTTATTCGTCACCTTGCCATAATAGACTGAATATTGGGTGCCGCCTTCTCCAAGATCCGCATATCGCCACTGTAGGCCATCGGGATAAGTAACAAGCTTGCCAATCGCACTTCCTGTCCATTTCCAGCCAAAACTGTTTTTCGTAAATATCCCTGTGCTTAATTCTTCTTCAAATGTGTAAAACACGATTCCGGAATTGTCACTGACTTGTTCAATATGCACCAGGTTATATCCCTTGGGAATAAGCGGTTTAGCTTTCACCACCGCGTCTTCCAATGAGTTGCATCCGCCTAATACTGCTGTCATGATCACAATCGACAAAATTGCTACAATTTTCTTGAGCTTGCCCTTCTTGCGAAACATTCGGCTGTTAGAGTCAGATAACATTCTTTTTCTTTCAGCTCCTTTCGGCTTAACGCCTCACTAAAGCCTCGTGTAATCTTTATTATACATGCGTCCCGCTAAAATACCATTAATTAGCTTTTCCGATAAAAAAACCAGCTTAAAACTGGCCTTATATTCTTAAATTGGAGCGGAAGACGGGATTCGAACCCGCGACCCTCGGCTTGGGAAGCCAATGCTCTACCGCTGAGCCACTTCCGCATGATATTTCAAGGCTTTAGACTTCCTAGCATGTTCTAGGAGCATGGCGTACCTTTGTCGGGTAAGCATTATTATACTTCAAAATTTAATACTAGGCAAGATTATAAGTTTAATTTTTACAATTTCGACGATATTACTAGCTCAGTTGACTCTACCCCAATTTGGTGCAGGCTTTATTTTAAGGTTAATACACTTTTAGGTACTCCTACACTACCAGTTTCAGCACTTTGTCATCCTTTTTCTTAGCCCACAGTAGCAAGTGCCGCCAGTAACAACATTCCCTCATTTTCCCGATAGATTTGCGCGAATTGGGAAATCGGCAGGGGATTTCGGCCAAATCCAACCTCAACCGTATAGCCCGGTCTCCGGTACTTTTCAATAAACCAATCCTTATAGCCTGCATACAATGTTATTCCGGTCGCTTCTTCCAGCACATAGCCACTTTTTTCTGCCAAACTGAGTGCAATTTGCCGGTCCCTAGCCGAAGCCAGACCTCTGTAATTCCAGTAGATCACCCTGCCTTGGCTGTGGTAGGCCAGGACAAGTCTAAAATTATGATTTCTCGTAAAATCTGCAACTGCTTTGGATTCAGGTTCGGATTCCGGTCCTGTCCCTGAAAATCTGGTCGGGCCAGGCCCGGTTATTCCGTGACTGGCTTCCGCTTGTTTCGACAACTGCCAGGATGCATCATAATTGTGGTTTAGATCTACGCCACGAATATTGGCCTGCCAGACCTGGCCAAAATTTATTCGGCCTTCATTCCATTTTAGAAGAGATGTGTAGAATGGATGATTTATCCGAAGTCCGTTTAAGACCAGATCAATACCATCTGGATTCACCATAGGGATTAAATAAATTGAACTTTGACCCCATATCTCTCTTATGTTGTATCCCCTGACCGAAGTTCCATCCACATAGTTTTTTAGATAGTTTTCACAGAACTTCATCAGCACAACTGTCGTAATCCATTCCAGTGAATGATGTGACGCATTATAAAATACCTGATTCGGTCCATTACCCAGCCTCAGATAGTAAAGATTCCGTCCCATAATACTTTTTCCGGCAACCCCAGTTTCCAAGAAAGGATAGCGTTTCTGTAACCCGGCAATATCCCGCTGCAAGATTTCGTAGGTGTAATTGAGGTTTGTATCGACAATATCAAAAGCATAGGGCACGGTCAACTGTTGTCCTGCTCTTATATTGTCAGAACTGATCCCGGGATTTGCTGCTAAAAGCCGCTTAGTATTGATTTTATAACGGTTGGCAATCTGGTACAATGTATCTCCCGCAGCAACTGTAACCATGATGTAGCCGTTCAATAACGGCAGAAGCTTTTGATACGTGATTGGACCAATGATTCCATCTGCTTGGAGACCACTGGCTGCCTGAAACTGTTCGACCACTTGCTCTGTATTGTTTCCGAATACCCCGTCTACCGTCCCCGGATCGTAGCCCAGCTTTTTGAGCAAAGCCTGAACTTCCATCACATCGTTTCCTCTGACTCCAATCTTAAGTACGCGCACCTAAATCCCCCCATCTATGTTCGTTGTTATAATCTATGGGGATCCATCCGAAAGGATGTGTGTAAAGTTGCGGCAAAAACAAAAACGAGTCCTTAACAGCAAAAACCGTTAATAACTCGCTTTACAGGAGCGTATGGTGCCTCAGGACGGAATCGAACCGCCGACACGAGGATTTTCAGTCCTCTGCTCTACCGACTGAGCTACCGAGGCGTGATCGATTACCAATCTATCGAAACTCAGCTTAATTTAAAAATATGGTGACCCGTACGGGATTCGAACCCGTGTTACCGCCGTGAAAGGGCGGTGTCTTAGGCCGCTTGACCAACGGGCCATAGGCGATACATTTGTGAACCATCTATAATGGTTTCACCCAATTTTTTTGCTCATGTTTCTGTATTATACAGATAACACGACAAATAGTAAAGAACTTTTTTAAATTTTTTAAAATTTTTTATTTTAAAGATAGTGTATCCTTCAATTGCCGGTATTACATTATACTGTATGGTATTTTGATGGGTAATAAAAAAGCTTGCATCCGTTAAGACACAAGCGTTTTATCGAGTTTTGGTGAGCCATCCGCGACTCGAACGCGGGACACCCTGATTAAAAGTCAGGTGCTCTACCGACTGAGCTAATGGCCCAGGCCACAATTCATGATTTTATCATTTCAGTCCCCGGACTGTCAAGTAAAACTTTAATAACCCTTGACATCCAAGATACCAGGCGTTAATGTGGAAAAATTAAAGTACATTCAGATTCATTATCAAAATCCTTAAAAGATATTACCCCGCGTAATCGTTTGATTGCGGCCAGGCCCGACAGCGAGCATGGTAACTGGAACCCCGGTCAGCTCTTCCAAGCGGTGGATATAATTCTTGGCCTGCTCCGGCAGCTGGCTATATTCGCTGATCTCCGTCAGATCTTCCTGCCAGCCCGGCATTTCTTCATAGATCGCTTCACATTCGGAGAGGACTTTCAAACTTTGCGGGAAATCATGAAGAACTTCACCTTTGTAGCGATAAGCTGTACATATCTTTAACGTGTCCATTCCTGTCAGGACATCCAGTTTGGTAAACGCAAAATCAGAAATGCCGCTGATCCGCACCGCATAACGGGTAATGACAGCGTCCAGCCAGCCACAGCGCCGCGGCCGTCCGGTTGTTGTCCCATACTCTCCGCCTTTTTCCCGGATAAGTTCCCCTGTTTGGCAGGTCAATTCCGTTGGGAAAGGTCCTTCGCCGACCCTGGTCGTATAGGCTTTAACAACCCCGACAACCTTGTTGATCCGGGTTGGTCCTACTCCTGCACCAATGCAGGCTCCGCCGGCTATAGGGTTGGAAGAAGTTACATAAGGATACGTTCCATGGTCCAAATCCAAAAGTGTTCCCTGAGCGCCTTCAAACAAGACCTTTTTCCCGTCACTTAAGAAATGGTTGATTTCAAGGGAAGAATCACGGACATAAGGCCGGATCCTCTCCGCATATTCCAGGCATTCCTGAAGCACAGCTTCATAGCTAAGTGCTTCCTGTCCATACACCTTTGTAATCAGCAGATTTTTTTCTTTAAGGCTATATTGCAGCTTCGCTGTCAGCTCGTCTTTATCTAGGAAATCCAATACCCTGATTCCGGTACGGGAAGCTTTATCCTTGTAAGCCGGGCCGATACCGCGTTTGGTTGTTCCAATTTTTTGGTCTCCCTTATACTCTTCCTCTAGGACATCAAGAATACGATGGTAGGGCATGATCACATGGGCATTACCGCTAATTCTAAGGTTGTCTGTACTTACGCCCTTGTCTTTGAGATAATCAAGTTCTTCAATCAACACCTTCGGGTCAATAACCAGGCCATTGCCAATTACGCAGACCTTTTCCGGATAAAAGATCCCTGAAGGGATCAGATGGAGTTTATAAGTCTCCTTATTAATTACAACTGTATGTCCGGCGTTATTTCCTCCTTGATATCTGACTACCATATCGGCTTTTTCGGCCAAAAAGTCCGTTATTTTACCTTTTCCTTCATCACCCCACTGGGTTCCGATCAGAATGACTGCTGCCAATGCAAATCCCCCATTTCCATCATGACTTCAACCCAAACTTCATCTTAACAACGATCACCCCTGTTGTCAATAAAATCCGAACATTTGCTGTATTCCTACGCTAAATGTTCGAATATTTAATACAATCAAATATAAGCAATAATTTTAATTAACGATCGTGCATTAACCATAATTCTTATCGAGGTTAACAAATTTCGTAAATTCCTTCAGATACCCAAGCTCAACTGTACCTACAGGACCATTGCGGTGCTTGGCAATAATAATCTCAGCAATACCTTTTTTCTCCGAATCAGAGTGATAGTATTCATCCCTGTAAATAAAGGAAATAAGATCGGCATCAGCCTCGATTGATCCGGATTCCAGAAGGTCGGACATCAGTGGCCGCTTGTCCTGACGCTGCTCAACGCCACGGTTAAGCTGAGACAGGGCAATAACCGGCACGGATAGTTCACGTGCAACGCCTTTTAAGCCTCTGGAAATCTGGGCGACTTCCTGCTGGCGACTTTCTACCTTCTTGCCGACGGTCATTAACTGTAGATAATCAATAATGATCAGCCCAAGTCCTTGTTCCATTTTTAATCTTCTGGCTTTAGACCGAAGCTCTGCCAGGGATATCCCAACGGTATCATCAATAAAGATTGGTGCTTCAGACAGCGGACCTACAGCCTGGGTAAGCTTTGGCCAGTCTGAATCCAATAGTTCACCGGTCCTAACCCGCTGCTGATCTACCATCGCTTCAGAACAAAGAATACGCTGGACAAGCTGCTCTTTGGACATTTCCAGGCTGAATAACGCTACAGGAACCTTAGATTTCACCGCAGCATTCTGTGCCATATTTAAGACAAGTGCCGTTTTGCCCATCGATGGTCTGGCGGCAATAATGACTAGGTCGGAAGCCTGCCAGCCGGAAGTGATTCGGTCCAACTCCCGAAAATGGGTCGGGACTCCTGTCAGGTTCCCTTTATTGGAATAGAGGTATTCGATCTTGTCAAATGTTTTCAGGAGAATGCTGCGGATTGTAACAAAACCTTCCTTAGACTGTCTTTGAGAGATTTCAACAATCAGTCTTTCGGCTTCCTCCAATAAACTAAGGGCTTCTTCCCCCGCTTCGTACCCTTTTTCTTCAATGTAGCCGGCAATGCGGATCAGCTGACGGAGCAGGGCTTTCTCCGCCACAATCCGGGCATAATGTTCCACGTTGGCCGCTGAAGGCACAGATCCGGCAATCTGAGAGATCGTTCCAATTCCCCCGATGCTCTCCAGCCTGCCTGACTGCCTTAAGTTCTCAGCCACTGTAACCAGATCAACAGGATCCCCTTTTTCGAAGATATCCCTGATGATCAGATAAATATTTTTATGGTTATCGCGGTAGAAATCCTCCGGGCGTAAAATCTCGAATACAGTACTGCCCTTCTGGGGATCGAGCATTAGTGCGCCCAGAACAGCCTGTTCAGCCTCAAGATTATGGGGAGGAACTTTCAAAAGTTCCATGCTCATTTCTCCTCGTTTGTTAGGCTTGTGCAATTTTTATAGCTTCCTCTATATTTTCAACAGCAAGGACTTCAATTCCTTTTAATCCAGGAGGAACTTCTGCGCGATTTTCCGTCGGAATGATCACTGTTTTTACTCCGGCCTGTTTGGCCCCAAATATTTTTTCGTAAATGCCGCCAATCGGTTTGACTTTTCCCTGGATTGAGATTTCACCGGTGACGGCTACATCTCCTCTCAGGGGCTGTTCCTTCAAGGCGCTGTAAATCGCCATGGTCGTGGCAAGTCCGGCTGAGGGGCCGTCTATTCTGCCACCACCAACCACATTGACATGGAGGTCATAGTTCTTCAAATCTTCTCCTGTTAGGCTCCGGATTACAGCTGCGGCATTAAACACTGCGTCCCTGGCCATTGAACCTGCCGTCTCATTAAAGCGGATGCTTCCTTTGCCGGTCTCTCCGTTGAATACTTTCACCTCAATCTCCAAAACCGAGCCAAGGAATCCCGATACCCCCAGTCCAAGTATTCTGCCGGTTTCCTTGCTAGAGGTTACACGTTTTTGAACGAAAGGAGTCAGTCTAGCTGACCTGAGCACTTCTCTGACATCGTCTTTTGAAATTAGAACTTCCTTTTTGCCGGGATTCCTAAACCTTGCCAGACCATACGCATCCAAAAGGATGCTGTTCGCTTTTCGTCCCTCAATCATATATTCACTGATAATTTCCGGTACATTTTCTTCCAACTTGACATTCAGTTTCAAAGCTGCCTGTCTGATGATATGGGTAATATGAGCCGGTTCCAAAGGCTCAAAATAGACTTCGGCACAGCGGGAACGCAAGGCCGGATTCAGATCCTGTGGTTCTCTCGTAGTGGCCCCAATCAGTACAAAATCCGCGGGAACACCTTCATCAAAAATTTTTTTAATATATAAAGGAATTTGGGGATCATGAGGATCATAATAGGAGGACTCAAAATGAACCCGCTTATCTTCCAGGACCTTCAGCAGCTTATTCAGCAACGTTGGATCCATCTCTCCAATTTCATCGATAAACAAAACACCGGTATGAGCATCGTTTACCAAGCCCAGTTTGGGCTCGGGGATACCAGTCTCAGCCAGATCTCTTTTCGCACCCTGATAAATCGGATCATGAACTGAACCAAGCAAAGGATTGGTGACATCCCGCAGATCCCAGCGCAGCGTCGTACCGTCGACTTCAATAAACGGTGCATCCTTACTGAAAGGCGAATCCGGAAAGTTTTTGACGGTTTCCAGCGCAACCCTGGCTGCTGATGTTTTGCCGACTCCCGGTGGACCATAAATCAGGATGTGCTGGGGGAAAGGCGTCGCAAGCTTTGCAAGCAGGGCCTGCAAGGCACTTTCCTGTCCGATAATTTCTTCCGGGGTCTGCGGTCTCAGGATTTCAATTGCAGAAGATACCGGCTTTGTTGCTTTCATCTTTTCCAGCTGCGCAAGCTTTCGAAGTGTTTGCGCATTCTCAGGACCTCCGGTCTCTTTCAGAACTTGGGTCTTGATCTCTTTGATATATTCTTCATGCCGCTCCTGCATTTTCTCGGCAACCGCCTGATTTAAACGGTCTTCTACAGAACGCTTCGCGACCGTCTCTGCGATCTGCTCTTCAACCTCCGTCAAAATTGCCGGGATATCTTGCAGGTTTGGCGCCGGTTTGTCCGTTGGATCATCGTTGACAAGCTTTTGCAAGCCCAAGACACGTTCCTCGATCTTGTCAGAACGCATCAGGGTAAGGGCCTCAAGCTTGCTCGCTTTTAAAATCAATTTATCTGTCCCGTATAGATTGGAAAGCACGACATACAGCGCGTCTATCTCCAATTTTAACTGTCCGTCCGCAATCTCCGCAGTATATTTTTCGTGACTTTCCTGCCCCTCTTGCTGTAAAAATTTCTTAAATAAGCCTTTCACGCTGGTCACATCCTTGTGCTTTACTCTTCGGTCTTACTGGGCTTCTATCTTTATCTTCAGCCTCGCTGTTACTTCAGAATGGAGCTTTACTGTAGTCTGATATTCTCCCAATCCTTTGATTGGTTCCTTGACTTCAATTTTTCTTTTATCTAGTTTGAGTTGATATTCCTTTTCCAATACCTCGGCAATCTCTTTATTCGTTACCGAACCGAATAAACGGCCTTTTTCACCGACTTTCACTTTGACAATGATATCCATGTTCTCGATTTTTTGGGAAAGATCCAGCGCCTCTTGTTTTTCTCTCTGTTTGCGCAGTTCTTCCTGTTTTTGTTTATGCGCCAGATCCTGAACATTTCCCTGAGTTGCCTCAACCGCGAGTCCGCGCGGGATCAGAAAATTACGGGCATAGCCATCCGTGACTTCGCATACTTTACCCTTTTTGCCGAGCGCCTTGACATCTTCTTTTAATATTACCTTCACGGTTTCTGTTCCTCCATTTTTTCGGGGATCTTTCGAAAATTAAATACTAAATCAAAAAGCCCCGTAAATATTAAACATATGAAAAAGAATGATGAAACGAAAGCCACCATAATTACAATAATCCAGATCAGCAGATGAGAAAACTTCAAGCCTTTGATCAAATAAGCCAGGCAGGACAGCCCAATAATACTGGTTATCAAAGCTGTAACGGCCATCACATTCATACCGGTTATTCTCAGAATACTATTGGCAAAGTAGTCTCCACCCAAATAGGCAGAAATTCCAATAATCGCTAACCACACCGCATACCAGGGCATTCTCCATAAAGAAAAAGGTTTAGGTTTGTTTCCGAAAGAAAATATCCTGAAAAACAGGTAAACCAGTCCAACCTCAAGCATCGCAAATATCCCGGAAAAAGCAGGCATTAATTGATAGTAGACCGGAACCATGGTCCGGAGAGTGCTTTCGAATTGCTCAGTTGAAATCCCCTGCTCCTGAAAAGCACTAAACAGGCCTTGCTGCTCATAGAACTGGAGAACTGTAACAATATTCTTTTCCAGATTCTCCGGCTGAAGAGCCTGACTGACTGCAGGAATTACCGGTAACGCCCCGATAAGTGCAGCCAGCAGTAAACTCCAGAATATACTCTGACTGGTAGAGAACCCTTTTTCTTTTAAGATAACCAGCAAAATTCCTGCCCAGGGAGTAAATCCGATCAAGGAGATTCCACTGGTTCCAACTGGAATAAAAGATAAAATATAACCAATTCCTAAAAAAAATGCCGTGTTTCGGCAGCCGGAACTTCTGGTCTGAAATAACACGAAAAAAATCAATAATACCTCGACCATCCAGCTCCAGTAGTCAAATAAAGACGCAAGTAAGGGAAGAAATAACATGATCAACCTGGAACCATACCGAAGTGCATCCTTATCACTTATAACCATTTAATTTTCTCCTGTTCAGTCTTCCTCGGGAACAAGATAACCAAGCAAAAGACTCAGGTCACCCCATTCAGTTTCGAGACTAAGGAAATCTTCCCGCTGCCACCGGGACATTTTATTAAACAAAACCCTATCCAAACGGGAATAATCAAAGCCAAGCCTGCGGGTAAGCAAATAACTTAAACCAACCAGTCCGGCCATACTATCGAGAAGCTGTTCCTGGGAAGCACTTAAAGTCCCCTGCTGGACCAGCCACTGAGCTTTGAGAAGCTCTACTTTTAATTCCTCTATGGCTTTCGAGGATTTTACGATATCAATATTGATCGCAGCAACAGACTCCACGGCAATTACCTCCTGCAAAAAAGTAATGTAAGATTTCGCGAAATCAAGCTGAAACTCCTTCTTCTACTTTTCCCCAGAACAAAGAAAACTTGCCCTGTTGCCTAAATTAAGAAAATGAAACAAAGAAAGGGAGCCTTGCTCCCTTTCTTTACTAGTCGATAATGTAGGGCAGCAACGCGATGCTGCGAGCCCGTTTAACGGCAATCGTGACTTGCCTCTGGTGTTTGGCGCAATTGCCTGAGATTCTACGGGGCAGAATTTTGCCTCTCTCAGTAATATATTTACGTAATTTTTGTGTATCCTTGTAGTCGATGCTCTCAACTTTATCAACACAAAAGCTGCATACTCTTTTACGCGGACGGCGTCCCCGTTCCTTTTTTACGGCAGCGTTTGCCACTGAACGCTCCTCCCTTCAAACTAAAATGGTATATCATCATCTAGACTAACTTCATGTGCAAAAGAACCAAAATCATTTTGAGCTGAAGATGATCCGGCATTATTGTCTTTGGGACTTAAAAATCTGACGTTTTCTCCCAAGACCTCTGTCACCCATCTTTTTTGCCCATCCTGACCATCATAAGAGCGAACCTGAATCCTGCCATCTACTGCAGCCAGTCTTCCTTTCGCCAAATAATTCGCGCAGAGTTCAGCTAACTGGCGGAAAACAACGCATGGAATAAAATCCGTTTCTTTCTCGCCCTGACTATTCTTGTAATTCCTGTCGACGGCTAGCGTAAAAGATGCAACAGCTACACCGTTTGGTGTATAGCGCAACTCAGGGTCTTTCGTTAATCGCCCGATAAGTACTACACGATTCAACAATCTTAACCCCTCCGCATTGTTATTCCTTCTTGGTTGTCATAAACCGGATCACAGCATCAGAAATTTTCATCAGCCTTTCCAGTTCATCAACCGTACGTGCTTCACCGTTGAAGTTCATCAGGACATAAACACCTTCATTGAACTTCTTAACCTCGTAAGCCAGGCGTCTTTTACCCCAAACCTCAACCTTGAGGTCTGTACCACCATTGGCATTGACGATCTCTTCAAATTTTTGAATATTCGCTTTTGAAGCCTCATCATCGAGATCCGGTCTTATAATGTACATCACTTCGTACGCTTGCATAAATGCACCTCCCCTCGGACTAAATGGCCCCACCTCGAGTGTGGAGCAGGGTTATTATGCTACAAGATGACATTATAACATTTCCTTATGCTATTTGCAAATAGCGTAATCTTGCTAATCTGCTAATCTTGAGGACTTTTATTTAGACGTTATTTAGACATTAAATCTGAAATGCATAATATCGCCGTCCTGAACGATATAATCTTTGCCCTCTAAACGAATCAGGCCCTTGTCCCTGGCCCCATTCAGACCGCGATTCTCCATAAAATGTTCATATTTGACAACCTCGGCCCGAATAAAGCCCCGCTCAAAGTCGGAATGAATCGTACCCGCCGCCTGAGGCGCTTTGGTTTCCCGACGAATCGTCCAAGCCTTTACTTCTTTAGGACCTGCCGTAAAGAAAGTTATCAGTCCAAGCAGCTTGAACGCGCTCCTTATCAGCCGATCAAGCCCAGATTCCGCGAGCCCGAGTTCCTCCATAAAGATTTCTTTCTCTTCTTCTTCAAGTTCTGCTATTTCTGCTTCAATCTTGGCGCAAACAGGAATGACTTCAGCATTCTCGAGTCTGGCTATTTCCTGTACCTTTTGGACATTGGCGTTATTTTCCCCGTTGGAAGCTTCTGTTTCAGAAACATTCGCGGCATAAATCACCGGTCTCAGGGTCAACAGACTGACACAGTTCAGCAATTCTTTTTCTTCTTCAGAGAAACCAGCCAAATTAGCCGGTATCCCCTGGTCAAATTTTTTCATGAGCTTTTCCAATACCTCAGCTTCGAATTTGGCCTTCTTATCTCCGGATCTGATCATTCCGACCAGCTTGGCCTGACGGCGGTATACGGTTTCCATATCTGCCAGGATCAATTCCATCCGGATCGTTTCAATATCCCGTCCCGGGTCAATTTTGCCTTCGACGTGAACAACGTTATCATCTTCAAAACAGCGTACAACATGAACAATGGCATCCACTTCCCGGATATGGGAAAGAAATTGGTTGCCCAGTCCTTCACCTTTACTTGCACCCCTTACCAGACCGGCAATATCGACAAATTCGACAACTGCCGGAACTATTTGCTGCGGATTCACAATTTCAGCCAGTGCTTTTAACCGAAAATCCGGTACCTGTACAATTCCGACATTCGGATCAATCGTACAGAATGGGTAATTGGCCGATTCTGCTCCGGCTTTCGTTATCGCATTAAATAGTGTTGACTTGCCGACATTGGGCAGCCCAACTATTCCTACATGCAGAGACATGTTTTTCCCCCTCAAATTCTTGTTAAATCAGTCCAAGATCCCCTGACTGTTTTTTGCCGTCAAGATCTCTTTAATATTCCTTTCAAGCTTTGCCCTGGTTATCCAAGTCTGATGCCCACATTTCAGACATTCGATCCTAAAATCCATACCTGTTCTCATGATCTTAAATTCTGTATTGCCGCAGGGATGAGACTTTTTGAGCCTGACAATATCTCCTACATTAAGATCCATAGTTGTTCAACCTCTCTTTCAAACCAGCCCATTCAGCAAAGGTATAGAATCCAAAGGATTATTCAGAATATCCCCTGCAAAAACATAAATCCCTGATAAAATCATACCATATCCCTGCATAAACCAAGGATAAAGCAAGGAGCTACCCGTCTTAAGCAATCCAGAGTCACCGGTGCTTAACAACGGTGAAAACAACCCCAGGACCAGAGAAATCACGAGAAAGGTACTCAGCAAACCAAAAAGCAGTCCTCCCCCTCTATTGATAAAACTTAAGTTTTTTGCTATAGGGGTAATGACCAAAGCTATAATAAGATTAATAATACATGCTGCCAAAATAAACAAAAGCAGGACAGCCCCAATCTTCAGGACATAATCTGTCAAAACAGGTGTAGCCTGACCAATCATGGATTGCCTGATGCTGTCAGCGGCACCGTAGGCATCTGTCCCGGATACTTTGCTTTCAGCAATTTTGGTCAAAAAATCTCCGATTTTGGGCTCCAGTTTTGCTTCAAGCCCTAAAACAGGTTCCAATAGATTCAGAAATGGTTTGTGAAAAAAAACCGCAATGCCTATCGCAGCAATCTTCCCGATAAATCTTGATAAACCGGTAATAAGGCCTTTCCGAAAACCGGTTATGCCTCCCAAAACCAGCAGCGCCAGCATTACATAATCAAATGTATTCACGCTACCTCTCCTTTACAGGAATGGCGGGGATATGTGCGAATCGAACACACCTCGGAACGTTCTGCGCCCCGACACACGGATTTGAAGTCCGGGAACGACACCAGCCGCTATATATCCCCAAGACCTTTTAGAGTCTGCTGAATCATTTTAACACTTTATGCTTCGAATGTGAATCTTTGTCTTATTCTTTAGCAATTCTTTGTACGCGCTTAAAAACATTTTTCTTATACATCCAAATATATTATAATATTTACACTCAAATACTAATAAGAATATTAATGTCTTTATTCATTAATATTTACATGCAAATATATTTGCGCTTTATGGTTTTATTAAAGTACTACTGACCTTAAAATCCATCAGGCAATACAATTAAAAAGCTTGTATATGAACGTAATATACTGCTGCAGACCTGGACGTCGTACTGAATTCAATAAGCAATATAAATACAGATAATCTTATATATTATTTATATGATTATTTACATGTGTAATTACACTTTATTTTCATGCATATTTGCATGCATTTCATAATGCAGCTATTAAAATATAACTATTAATTTTCGTAAAAATATTGTGCATATATCAAGCATATTATATTATCTTTAATTCAAAATTATATGATATTGTTGAAATTTCCGCTTATGGTACAATAGGATAGAACGTAAAAGGAGGCTAAATCTTATGAAACTTGTTGATGCCAGAGGATATACCTGTCCAGAACCCGTGATTTTTACCAAAAGAGCTTTAGTGGATGATCCTTCAGAAATCATGATCATTGTCGATAATGAGACATCCAAAATTAACGTTGAACGGTTTTTGAGAGTTGCCGGATATCGGGTCGAAGTTGATCTTAAGCGGCCAAATCAATATTCTCTGAAGGGAATAAAGAAAGCTTAGCCTGGATTTTGGGTAAATCCTGGTTTTATCCTGATATCTCCGTTTCTTTCCGTAACATGAGTTGAATCAAAATATTCCAGTAGAGGCACCGCAAATTTACGACTAGTTTGCCAGCAGTCCCGTGCTTCAGAAACCGTAATCTGTCCATTTTCTTGTAGGTGCTTTTCCAATATAATTTTAGCTTTTTCTATTGCACTTGCTGCAATATAAAATTCTCCTATCTGTTTCCAGATGTTATTTGTTTTAAGATATTCGGCATATTCCGAAAATTTTGCAGCGGGTACGCCGCATTCTACAACCGCAGTTTCCTGCCCCGGAGGATTTAGCCCGGTCTTTTCCCAGATTTTTTGCAAAGCGTCAAGCTTCTGCCTGATATCCTCAGGCAGCTCGATTTCAGATGCTGCCTGAACCAGACTACTGCTTAGCCTAAAATACTGATGATCTGCTCCCCATTCCAAAATCAACTGCCAGCGTTTATGAGAGACAGCCGTTTTAAGAATTTTTTTTAATTCCTCTCTGCCTATTCCTCCGCGCAGCGGATATGTCTTTTGATATTTCATTGCTGCCGCATTTACTTTAAGAGCCCATTCCTCTGCTGTACTTTTAAGCCAGAATAATGATAATCCATCCTCAGATAAGATCACAACAGTCTGGTCATCCTTGAGATGATCCAAAGCCAGCTGAACTTCTTCCTGCCCAAGAGCAGACTTTTTCCTGACTTCATCAGAAGATAAAGGGATAGTAAGCTCTTTTTTTATTTGATCAGTTAAGCCACCTTCTGCTTTAGACTGAAATTCGGTTATGACCTTTTCCCGAAAACGTTTTTGTTTGGCGGCAGCCAGGCTCAGTACAACTCCTCCGCCGATTGTCGCGACAGGTGAATAATACCTAATTACAAACCGGTCCCCTTTCGCTGCGACAACCGGTTCCTCCAGAATGATTTGGGCAAACCCTTTCTCCCCGGGGACCAATTCTTCTTGGGCCAGAAGATGAACCCGCCCCAGCGTTTCGGCCGTTCCTAAATGAAAATGTATCCTCTGCCTTTGTTTGATCGTTCTTTGTTCCGACGCGAGGTTAAACAACTCTACGTCTAAAATTTGTCCTGCGTTGTAATATCCGGGATCAACAAGGCTTGCCCCCTTAGGAATATCACTTACAGCCAGTCCTGCTATATTTATCGCAACCCGCTGTCCGGCATAAGCCTCGGAGACCTGTTCACCATGAACCTGAATATTTCTAATTTTCACGGCTTGTCCTCCCGGTTCCAGGCATACTTCCTGTCCCTTCTGAATCGTCCCTGTGTTTAAAGTCCCTGTAACCACTGTTCCAAACCCCCGAATCGTAAAAACTCTATCAATCGGCATTCTTGACGGAAGATCCGAACGTTTCCCTTCAGTTGTTTGGAGTACAGTCATAATTGTCTGCAGTAACTCCGAAATTCCCTGGCCAGTAACAGAAGATACTTTGCAGTACGGAGCATCCCGCAAAAAACTGTCTTGGAGTTTTTCTCTGGTATCCAGTTCAATCATGGAAAGCCATTCCTGATCGACAAGGTCAATTTTTGTGAATACAACAATTCCTTTCTCTACATTTAACATGTTCAATATATCCAGATGTTCCTGGGTTTGAGGCATTACGCCTTCATCGGCAGCAATAATCAACAGAACAATATCCATTCCGCTCGCACCGGCTAACATTTGGCGGACAAATTTTTCATGACCAGGTACATCAATAATTCCTGCTTTGCGGCCGTCTGGAAGCGTCAGATAAGCAAACCCCAGCTCGATCGAAATTCCTCTTTCCTTCTCTTCTTTAAGCCGATCCGTGCTTATACCTGTCAAGGTTTGAATAAGGTGGGTTTTTCCATGATCTACATGGCCTGCTGTTCCAATAATTAGATATCTTTCCATAGCTAATACCTGAAGTACAGGTCAACCCCATATTTTGATTATAGCGTTGACATGGTACTTATACCTTATATTTTATTGCGGATATTCCCGACTCTATTATAATATGGGTTTAGATTTTTTCATATTCTGATTCTGATTCTGATTTGTTACGCATAATTATTACTGATTGTGGAAATACTAGCAAAGTATTCTAAATATTATTTTGTATGTAGACTCACATAAACAACCATATAATCGGCAATGCCATGGATGAAAAGGATCTGCCGAAAAGCAGTATTGTGGCCCACAGATTTACCCTAACAAAATAATTTGCATCTTATTTTGCAGCGACTCTATTTCATTTAACCTCCGGAGGTATCCGCATTGAACCCATTGCCAGGGATTAAGGAAAAAGAATATCTGCGTGCCCATTACACAGACCGTCCCGGCCTTTATCTGCTTCAGTTAAGGTTGAAAGAATATCTGAAAGCTGCGGCCGGTAGACCAGTGGTTCTATTATGTATAGGAACGGACCGTTCTACCGGCGATTCCCTGGGACCTTTAACCGGTACAAAACTAGATGGAAAAGGTCTTTCAGGATTAACGGTTATCGGAACGCTTGAAAAGCCTGTTCATGCAGAAAACCTTGACTCCACCCTGAAAAACTTGTTTGCCAAGTATTACAATCCCTATATTATTGCCCTGGATGCCTGCCTGGGTCAACTTGACTCCGTCGGCTACATCAGTCTGGCAGAAGGCCCTTTGAAGCCTGGAGCGGCCGTAAAAAAAGAACTGCCGGAGGTAGGAGAAATCCATCTTACCGGCATCGTCAATATCAACGGTTTTATGCAATACATGGTGCTGCAAAACACCAGATTGAGTATCGTATGGCAAATGTCTGAAGTACTATGTAATTTGTTCCAGCGGACTTACTTCTTGTTGAATCAATCGTAATTTTAAATATTTAGCTCATTCCTCAAGGCTTTTTCAATAGCAAGCTTTTCCTCGGGGCTAAGTTTTGCATTGGCCTGCCCTTTTTCGATCCCTTTGGCATAGATTCTGCATTCTTCAACACTATGGATTCCTGTAAGGACGACACCGGTCTTTTCCTGATTCAGTAAAGCAAGGGCAAAACTCAGGTCGGCGCCCATATTTTCAAAAGAATTAAACCGAACCAGTTCCGCGCGGTCAATTCCGCTGCGAACTTTATCTTCGGTAAGTTTAAGCCTCTGTCCATGCTCTAAAGCAACACGGCTTAATTCAGCAACTTCTTTTAAATTGGTACTCAGCAGTTCTTCCAGCTGTATTCCGGATAAAAATGTCTGCAGGCTGATATAGGCTTTTTCAAATTTACTCATACGTACTCGGAGAGCATTGGTCATAATAATCGCAATCACGGTAACGATCAATGCTACAAAAGATACTATCAAAACGACAATCATCTCGGGTTCCAAAACAGTAAACAAAAAGATTCCCCCTATAAAATGTAAATGATAATATGTTCCACGTGGAACATATTAAATTTCAATCTCCCACCGTTCTAAAAGCCGGTTAAGTTCATCCCGAGAATAATAGTTAATCTCAATTTTTCCTTTTTCTTCACTTCCTGATACAGCTACCTTCGTCTGAAAACTGTGTTGTAATTTTTCTTCAATATCATTTAAAGAACTATATCTCTTATTTTTCGGTGTCTTTATAGCATTTTTGGCAGGCTGCACTTTCTTTTCACTATTCTGAACAATCATTTCCGTTTCCCTTACAGATAATAATCCCTCAACAGCCCGTTTCGCGAGAGAAATCTGCTGCTCTTTATTGTCTAAAGAAAGTATCACCTTGGCATGTCCTAAAGAAATTGCTTCTTTATTAATCAGTTCTAAAACTTCAGCAGGCAGCTGTATAATTCGAAGTAAGTTGGCTACAGTAGGCCTGCCTTTACCAACGCGTTTGGCAACCTGTTCCTGAGTCAATCCATAATCCTGAATTAAGCGTGCATATGCAAGGCCTTCTTCTACAGGAGATAAGTTCGCACGCTGAATATTTTCAATTAAAGCCTTTTCCGTCATTTCCTGCTCAGTACAGTCTCTCACAATACAGTTAATCCTATCGTTCCCTGCAAGCTGTGTAGCCCGGAAACGTCTCTCTCCCGCGATAATGATGTATCTGCTTCCTTCAGGCTTTACAAGGATAGGCTGCAGCAATCCATGTTCTTGGATGGAGTCCGCAAGCTCTTGTAGTTTTTCGCGGTCAAACTCCCGTCTCGGCTGGCTAGGATTTGGTACAATATCCGCCAGCATTATTTCTTTAATTTCACTGCTTTCCGTTTCTCTTTCTGTAATCAAAGCACCAAGCCCGCGGCCTAAACCTTTTTTAGACACGTTCCAAGACCTCCTCGGCTAAATCTCGATATACTTCAGCTCCACGCGACTTGCTATCGTATAGAATGATCGGCTGACCATGGCTTGGGGCTTCACTTAACCGAACATTCCGGGGAATAATGGTCCTGAAGACTTTATCTCTAAAATATTTCTTGACCTCATCGACAACCTGAATTGATAAATTTGTCCTCGCATCAAACATGGTCAAAAGTACGCCTATAATTTCAAGGTCTCTATTAATAGAACGTTTGACCTTATCAAGCGTATTGACCAGTAAACTTAAACCTTCCAGCGCATAATACTCACATTGAATAGGAATTAGAACATCTGTTGCAGCACAAAGCGCATTCAACGTAAGAAGTCCGAGGGAAGGGGGACAATCAATAATAATAAAATCATATTCGTCCTTTATTTCCTGCAAAGAGGTTGCAAGCTTTCCTTCGCGGTACAGCTGGGAGACCAGTTCGATCTCTGCACCGGCCAACTCAATACGGGCAGGTGCAACCTTTAAGTTTTTCAACTCGGTATCGGCAATCACACTTCGAATGTTTTCTTCATTGATAATTACATCATAAATGCAACGGGACAACCGATGTTTCATAATACCACAACCACTGGTGGCATTTCCCTGTGGATCAAGATCAACAAGAAGAACTTTCTTCCCTTTCTCAACCAGACTGGAGGAGAGATTCACAGCAGTCGTTGTTTTGGCGACTCCACCTTTTTGATTTGCTATAGCAATAATTCTTGCCAATTTTGTATCTCCTTCCTCACAGACTTGATCAACGAGTACCTAGTCAACCTAAAATAATACAATGACAAGCAGCATTTTTTATAAGACAAGGCATTGAGCTAAAAGACTACGCCGTATTACATAAAATATACCGACAGGATAGATAAGATATAAGGTTAACATGGAACTTGGCCTGTAAAAAATTATTTATATCATTATACTACAAAATTATACTATAAAATGTTTAAAAAAAGCCACTTATTTAATCATTCTTGATCATTTCAGCAGGATGATCACTTAAAAAGCTGACTGAAATATCCATCCAATCATTCTTTATAAAGGTTCTTTCCCATAATAAAACAATATCAGAGAGGGGTTTTTTTTGGTTTTCCAGCTTGACGTGGATACTGAGCAGGTGTGTTCAATATTTTTTTAATTATAATCAAAGAACGGTTATCCGCGCCTTCTGCCAATGAATATTTTTCGACATGCTCAACTTCACAGTTTAGGATACGCAAAGCGTTCTGAGCCAAAGTTATTTCATTTTCAGGATTAATGCCCTTCGCTGCAATAAATCTTCCGCCAACTTTCAGCAAAGGAGTTGCATATTCAAGCAGTACCGGCAACTTCGCAACTGCTCTAGCCACCGTAATATCAAATCGCTGCCGGTATGCCTTGCTACTGCCAATATCTTCAGCTCGTGCATGGCAGGTTTCGACTTTCAAGCTAAGGCTATCACAGACCTCCTGCAGAAAATGAATTCTCTTGGCTAGCGCATCGACAAGCACAAGTCTAATCTGCGGCAACAGTATCTTAATAGGAATACCCGGAAATCCAGCTCCGGTACCAAGATCCGCAATAACAATTTGTCCATTAGGACAATAATGCATTATCCACTTGACAAACACCAAAGAATCTAGATAATGCTTAATCACCATTTCTGCCGGATCAGTAATGGCTGTTAAGTTCATTTGTTCGTTCCTCTGGAGTAACAGTACTGTATATTGTTCAAATTTTTCAAGATGTTCGGCCGAAAGCTCCAGACTCAGGACATCCCGGGCTTTATTGTGCAAGATGCTAAGCGTTTCCTTAAGATTCACTTCCATAAATTGGTCATTCATAAGAAATACTCCTCCGGCTTTGTTCCAGATAAATCAATAAAACCGAAATATCTGCAGGACTCACTCCGCTGATTCTCGATGCCTGTCCGACGTTGATCGGCTGCACGCCGTTAAGCCGCTGTCTGGCTTCATTGGATAGACCTTTGATTCTCAAATAATCCAGATTAACAGGCAAAACTTTTTCTTCAAGTTTGATAAATCGGTTTACTTCTTCCTGTTGCTTCTGAATGTACCCTTCATATTTAATTTGGATCAACGCTTCTTCTAATACTTCAGCATCATACGCTTCCATCTCCGGCATAAAACGTGGAAGCAAGTCCGGCATAATTTCCGGCCTCTTCATAAGTTCCTCTGCTTTTATTCCACTTCGGAGCGGAGTAGACCCTGCCTGGATCAGCAATTCTTGAATATCTGCACTGGCTGGAGAAAATGTGATGGTCTTCCATTGCTGAAAGATCTCCTCCAGATTGTTCAGCTTGTGCTCAAAAATCTGCCACCTGTCATCTGCAACTAGTCCTAGCTTTTTTCCCTTTTCAGTCAAACGCAGATCAGCGTTGTCCTGGCGTAGAATCAAACGGTATTCTGCTCTTGAGGTCAGGAGCCTATACGGCTCACAAATCTCTTTATTGACCAGGTCATCAATCAGTACACCGAGATATCCGTCGGAACGCTTCAAAATGAAAGGTTCTCGGCGTAAAGCTTTAAGCGCTGCGTTAATTCCCGCCATTAAGCCCTGCCCGGCTGCTTCCTCATACCCGGATGTTCCGTTAAGCTGTCCCGCTGTAAAGAGTCCCGGGAGATTTCGTACTTCCAGCGTCAAAGAGAGCTGATACGGTTTGACATAATCGTATTCAATCGCATATCCGGGCCGCAGAATCTGAACATTTTCTAAGCCGGGAATGCTACGGAAAAACATATGCTGGATTTCTTCCGGCAGGCTGGTTGACATCCCCGCAACATATAATTCCTCACTGTCTTTTCCTTCTGGTTCAAGAAAAAGCTGATGGGCCTGCCGCTGCGCAAAACGCACAACCTTATCTTCAATAGAAGGACAATACCTCGGGCCAACGCCTTCCACCACGCCAGTATAAAGCGGCGCACGATGCAGATTATCGCGGATGATGCCATGAGTTGTTTCCGTCGTGTAGCCTAGCCAGCAAGGAAGCTGATTTTCCGGGTTATTTCCCCAAAAGATCCTTCTAGTCGGCATAAACGAAAAATTTTTTGGCTCGCTGTCACCCGGCTGAATTACGAACTTAGAGAAATCTACTGAGCTCTTCAGAATCCGGGGAGGCGTTCCGGTTTTAAACCGGCCAAGTTCTATACCGTGCAGCTTCAGATCTTCAGACAGGGATCCTGAGGTAATCTCTCCGGCCGGTCCGCCTTCATAAAGCGCTTCTCCAATTATTATCCTGCTTTTGAGGTATGTTCCGCCCGTCAGAACAATACTGTCTGCCTCAAAGATTGCCCCTGTACGCGTGACAACACCTTTAAGTTTATCCCCATCAAAATGAAGCCGCTCGACCAAAGCCTGAATCAAGGTGAGCTTGGCCTGATTGTATAGGTTGCTTAACATTCGATGATGATAAGCTTTTTTATCCGATTGTACTCTTAATGCATGGACAGCCGGACCTTTACCCGTATTAAGCAGCCTGGCCTGAAGTGCTGTCTCATCAGCAACAATTCCCATCTGACCACCTAACGCATCAATCTCCCGTACCAGATGGCCTTTCGCCGGACCACCTACGGATGGATTGCACGGCATATGCGCAACTTTATCTAGATTAATCGTAAGCAACAGCGTATCACATCCCATACGGGCAGAGGCGAGAGCAGCCTCACATCCGGCATGTCCCGCCCCGACAACAATCACATCATATTTTCCAGCAAAATAATCCACAATTAACCTACTTTCCAATACAGAATCGGGAAAAAATATTATTTAACAACTCTTCCTGAACCTGATGCCCCGTAATCGAAGAGATTTCTTCAAGGGCTGAACGGACATCGATCGATACCAAATCAAATGGGACATTTGCATAGACAGCTTCAAGTGCTTTTTCCAGAGAGTGAATGCAATTTTCCAGAGCTTGAATTTGACGGATATTTGATAATAAAGGATCAATTGTGACGAAGATCTCTCCTTCAAAAACTCTTTTTAGGATTTCCGTTTCTAGTTCAGCAAAGCCAATCCTGTTTTTTACAGAAAACGGCAGTGCAAAAACTTCAGGAGGCAGAAAAGTATCGTTAAATTCATAAGAAGATAAAAGATCAATTTTATTAATTAAAACAATCGTTTTATTGGCGTATTCCTCAAGAATTATTTTTTCTTCGTTCGTGAGCCTCCCAGAACGGATCTCGGAGGCATCGAGCAAGAGCAGAATGACATCTGCCATGTTAAGCGCTTTCCAAGCTCTCTCAATGCCAATTGTTTCGACAGGATCATCACTTTCTCGGATTCCGGCAGTATCGGTAAGGTGAAGCAGTACTTCACCAATTTTGATATATTCATGAATCTCATCCCGGGTTGTTCCCGGAATATCTGTGACAATCGCCCTTTCTTCACGCAAAAGTGCATTCAGCAGACTGGATTTTCCAACATTCGGTCTACCAGCAATTACCGCGGAAAGACCTTCCCTGATAATTTTACCGGTTTTACTCCCTTTGAAAATTTCTATAGAATTTTCTTTAGCATTTAATATTTTTTCAGACAGTTCTTTCAGTGCCAAATCGTCAATTTCATCTTCAGGAAAATCAATGGTTGCTTCAATATAGGATAGGATATCCAAAATATCCTGTCTCACTTCATTAATTCTGGAGGACAATCTACCTCCGAGCTGAAGTAAAGCCAAGTCCGCAGACAACTCTGTCCTAGAGGAAATCAAGTCAATCAACGCTTCGGCCTGAACAAGATCTATTTTCCCATTCAGAAAAGCCCTTTTGCTGAATTCACCGGGTTCTGCCAAGCGCGCTCCCTGCCGGAGACAGGCTTCAATAATCCTTCTTGCCGGTATCAATCCACCATGACAGTTTATTTCATAGACATCCTCACCTGTAAAAGAACGAGGTCCTTTCATCCTGCTGATCAGGACTTGATCAAGCTGCATCGCACCATCATAAAAGTCTCCCAAATGAAGCGTAAATGTTGTATCGGACAGCCATTTATCCTGATGGACGGGACAAAAACAAACATCCAATATTTTTTGGGCTTGCTTTCCGCTTAAACGGATAACATGAATGGCCCCTTCTCCGGCCGGTGTAGCCAAGCCAACAATCGTATCATCCATTTTTCTCAACTCCAGAAATAGTAAGACATTCTATCTCAAAATAATAAACCTTTTTGATAGAAAAGTAAAAGGGGTTGCCCCCTTCTACATTATTATTCCTTTTCAATATGATTCCGTTTTAAAGCAATGACAACTCTTCGGTGAGGCTCTTCCCCTTCACTGAAAGTCGTTACTTTCCATTCATTTTGAAGGGCCGTATGAATAATTCGCCGTTCTTGAGGACTCATCGGTTCTAAAACAATTCTATTGCCGCTTTTCTTAACCTTTTCAGCCAGTCTTTTGGCAAGAACAATCAGCGTTTCTTCCCGGCGCTTCCGATAACCCTCAATATCAATTACGATTCTCGTCTTATTAGACAGTTTTTTTGCGACGGCTAAGTTTGTTAGAAATTGTATGGATTCCAAAGTATCCCCTCTGCGACCAATCAGTATGCCAAGATCAAGACCGGTGATATTTATTTTGACCTGTTCGTCACGGTTAACTACCTCGAAGTCGGCATCGACGGACATTGCCTGGGTCAACCCTTTGAGAAATTCACAGGCCAGTGCTCCTGGATCATCCTCATAACTAATTCTGACCCTAGCCATTTTGCTGCCAAAAAGTCCAAGAAGTCCTTTTTTTCCCGGTTCTTCCAACACTTGAATAGTAACCTGATCTCTGCTGACACCAAGTTCGGCTAATCCCAATTCAATAGCCTCTTCAACCGTTTTTGCAGTTTTATCTGCAACCTTCATTCGTGTACCTCCTCAGTCAACAGAGGCTCCTTTTTTCTCTGCCGACAACTTCTTATTGATATAGACAGTTTGCAGGATCGACACAATGTTCATCGTTATAAGATAAAAACCTAAACCAGAAGGAAGCGTAATTACGATATAAGCCATAAAGAATGGCATGACATACAACATCATTTTCTGAGTTTGTTCGGCAGTGGCCTCAGCTGTATCCTTTTTCGCACCAGGCTGACTCTTAGTGGGGCTTGTTGCCATCGAGACTTTAGTCATTAAGAAAGACGTCACCCCAGCAAGAATCGGTAAGATTAAATGATAGGACAATTGAAAGCCGTATGCCTGAGTAATATTGAAACCTAAAAACCAGACACTGGCATCATTTCCGTAAGGGAAATTCGCCAACGTTCTATAAAATATCCACAAGATAGGAAGCTGTACTAAAATCGGCAAGCACCCCGAATAAGGATTAACTTTTTCTTCATTATACAGTTCCATGATCTTCTGATTTAGCTTCTGCTTGTCATTGGCATACTTTTTCTGCAGCACTTTCATTTTGGGCTGCAAATCCGTCATTTTGCGCATAGACTGCATTTGCTTCCAGGTCAATGGGTAAAGAACAATCTTAATGATGATGGTAAAGATGATAATTGCCATACCCCAATATGGCAATCCGATCATGGACGAGAGATCGAACAACCACTTTAAGATCCCGGCCATTCCCTGATAAACGATATCCACAAGAACCCTCCTTAAACTGGGTCATATCCGCCGGGATGAAAAGGGTGGCACTTGACAACCCGAATTAACAATTTCCCAATCCCTTTGATGATCCCGTACTTTTTAATTGCTTGAATCGCATAATCCGAACATGTAGGATAAAATCTGCAGGTTCGTCCTTTCAGAGGTGAAATAAATCGTTGATAGAAAACGATGATGGAAACAAAAACCGTTTCCATGATTTTACGCATTCTTACCATCATAAATTCCCGCTTTTCTCCAAATATATAGTACAGATTTTTCAACTTCCTGCAAAGTTGCTTTGTTGATAGCCGTACGGGCAATCAAAATCATTTCACAATCCGTTTTCAATCCGCCTATATTCAAACGGACAGCTTCACGCATAAGCCTTTTGGCTCGGTTGCGCTTAACTGCATTGCCAACTTTTTTGGAAGCAATAAATCCAAATTTTTTGTTGTTTCCTCGAAAGATGTATATGACAACTTGTCTTGAGGTATAACTTTTTCCATTGGTAAAGACACTTTGAAAATCGGCCTTATTTTTTAATCTGTAAGACTTCAGCAGCATATAGCCCTCCTTGCATTGCCAAAGGGCGTTCAGTACAAAAAAGGCCACAAACTTGCGGCCCTAAACTGCTAACTTCTTACGACCTTTCAAACGACGACGTCTTAAAACGTTTCTACCGCCAGTACTTTTCATGCGTTCTAAGAATCCATGGACTCTTTTATGGCGACGGGATTTAGGCTGATATGTTCTTTTCAAAGCAAACACCCCCTTATAATTCCAAGAATAAAAACTCAGCTGGCACCAAGCTATTAGCCGCAGCCTTAGCTGCACTTAAATCTATCAGAAAGATGTTAGAGGTTTTCTGATAGATCTAACAAAAAACGAAAGACAGACTACAGAAAATTATACTCCAATTATTTTTATTATGTCAAGAAAATAACTGGTTAATAACTAGGTGAATACAATATGGAGAAGCTCCGGATTGTTTGTGAAGTTTCCTGGATACTCTGAATTAACTGTTGATAACGAAATGAAAACTTGTTATGATAAATGTAAATGTTCGGCCCATAGTTTGATGATTGGATGTGTATAATTTTTCTTCTTTATCCGAGGTGTTATCCACAAATAACCTGATATTTGTGAATAACTTTTTTTTACTGATGCTATTGCACTATCAATAAGGGGGTTCTCTATGTCTCCTAATATTATATATTTAAACGCTTTCTGGGAAAATATCCTTGAGAAATTGAAAGATGAATTATCTAAGCCCAGTTTTGAAACCTGGTTATCTTCAACAAAGCTCGTTGATTTTTCCAACAATCGGCTAACCATCAGTGTTTCCAATGAGTTCGCAAAAGACTGGCTGGAAAGCAGGTATTCCTCTCTCGTTAAATCTACTGTTCAAAATTACCTGAATGCACCGGTTACTCTAAACTTTATCGCTGAGCAAGATCAGTCCGATCTTACTCCAATAGAAACCCCTGGCGTAAATTTTGGTATTTTGTCTCATTCTTTGAATCCAAAGTACACTTTTGATACTTTTGTAATCGGCAACGGAAATCGCTTTGCACATGCCGCAGCACTCGCAGTTGCAGAATCTCCTGCCAAATCCTATAATCCTTTATTTGTTTACGGCGGCAGCGGGCTTGGCAAAACGCATCTGATGCATGCGATCAGCCACGTGATCAGTAAGAACTTTCCTTCGATGAAAATTCTCTATGTCACGGGGGAACAGTTCACAAATGAAATGATTGATTCTATCCGTTATGAAAGACAGGTCGAATTTCGGAACACTTACCGCAAAATTGACATTTTATTAATCGACGATATTCAGTTCCTGGCAGGCAAAGAAGGTACCCAGGAAGAATTCTTCCATACATTTAACACCCTTTATGAAGCCAACAAACAAATCATTATTTCTTCAGATCGTCCGCCGAGAGAAATACCAACACTTGAGGAAAGACTTCGTTCGCGGTTTGAATGGGGTTTAACAACGGATATTAATCCGCCTGACTACGAAACAAGAATTGCTATTTTACGCAAAAAAGCTGAGCTGGAAAATTTTATTGTGCCTGATGAAATTATTATTTTCATTGCTTCCGAGATTCAATCGAATATCCGGGAACTGGAAGGTGCCTTAAGTAAAATAACAGCTTACTGCATGCTCACTAATCAACCGATAACTGTTACCCTGGCAGAAGAGATATTAAAGGATATGATCCCTCAAAAAAATCAAAAATTAATTTCTCTCGATATGATTCAAAAAAGTGTGGCTGAACATTATAAGATGTCCATTCATGAATTCAAACAGAAGAAAAGAACAAGAACCATTGCTTTTCCAAGACAAATTGCAATGTTTCTCTGCCGCGAGATGACAGATCTTTCTTTGGAACAGATCGGTGATAAATTCGGAGGCCGGGACCATACGACAGTTATTCATGCCTGTGAAAAGATCAGTGAACTAAAAAAGAATGATCCGTTGGTTGAAAAGAGTATCAATGACATTATCAGTAAGATTAAATCAAGTTAGAATCTGATGAACCTTTATTTTATTTATTTAAACACACTGTATATTAAAAATTGTGGATATCTTTCCATCATTTCCACATAATATCAATACTTTTATCCAATCAGATAGAAACTATACTTGGCTTTTCAGATCCTTTTATCCACAATTTTTGACGCTATACTACTACGGTTACTACTAAATTAATATCTTATTATGAATAGTAAATAGTTATGTTATAATTTTGAATTGGAGTCAGAATACATAGGAGGTATCCGATGAAAATCTTATGCAAAAAGGAAGATTTGATTTTAGGAATTAACACTGTACAAAGAGCAGTGTCCTCTAAAAATACGCTTCCTATACTTCAAGGAGTCAGACTGAGAGCAGAAAGACAAAACCTTTGGTTTGAAGCCACTGATCTGGAAATTGGCATCCGCTGCCAGGTTCCGGTCAATATTCAGGAAGAAGGACAAGTGGTTTTACCTGCCAAGCTTTTTTCGGAAATTGCCAGGAAGCTTCCGGATACCGAAATTAAAATTGAAAGCACTGACAATAATATTAATATCTTTTACGATTCCTCTGATTTTGCAGTAAACGGATATGATCCTGAAGAGTATCCTGAGATTTCTGATATTGAATCCAATGAAAGTATTGAACTTCCAGCTTTACTTTTTAAAAGTATGATTCGTAAGACAATATTCGCCTGTTCAGTCGAAGAAACAAGACCTGTTTTTACCGGTGTGCTGCTTCAGGTGAATAAAGAAAATATTACACTTGTCGGAACAGATACACACCGACTTGCACTCAGCAATGAATTTTTACAGGGAAATCAGAAAGAATTCAACGGGATTATTCCAGCCAAGACCCTGCACGAGATTTATAGGCTAATGGAAGATGATGACATTATTTTAATCAGTTTTAACAATTCCAGAATTATTTTTAAATTTAGCCAGGTTCAAATTGTCACCCGTCTAATTGAAGGACAGTTTCCAAGCTACAAACAGGTCATTCCGTCAACATGCAACACGAAACTTTTGATATATACTCGAAAATTGATGGATGCAGTCGAAAGAGCCTCGCTTTTATCTAAAGACAATTACTTGAAGACCAATACGGTCCGTTTTAATATTGAAAATTCCCATATAAACATCAATCATTTTTCGGAAATGGGTAAAGTATTTGAACAGCTTGAAGTGGAACAGAATGGAGAGGACGTTGCAATATCTTTTAATGCCAAGTATATCATCGACCTGCTTAAAGTTGTTGACACCGAAAGTGTGGTTATGGAAGTATCTGGATCATCTAGTCCTTGTATCTTCAGGCCCGAAAGTAATGATAAATACTTATGCTTAGTTCTGCCGCTAAGAAATTAGCATGATGATTCGTGTTTAAATATGTATATTAAAGACTTACATTTGGTTAATTTCAGAAATTATCAAGAACAAAAGGTGGACTTCCAGCCGGGAATAAACTTGCTGATGGGTTCCAATGGTCAGGGAAAAACGAATATCCTTGAAGGAATCGGGTATCTTATTAGCGGTAAATCGGCCCGCTGCAAGTCAGAAAATGATTTAATACGCAGGGGAAAAAAAAATTTTTATCTCTCAGGTTCTTTTCAGGTTTCAGAAAGGCTCTTCATACTGGAGAGTTATTACGAGACCGGAAAAAAAGTCATGAAGATTAACCAATTGGCTTGTAAACGTCTTTCAGATTATGTTGGTACAGTCAATGGGGTTTCTTTTTATCCGGATGATTTAAATATTGTCAAAAAAGGACCCAACGAAAGAAGGCGTTTTATTGATCTGTTGATTGCCCAGGTTAGACCTGCGCATTTTGCCCTGCTCAATGCTTATTTACGGGCTGTTCATCAGAAAAATATTCTTTTAAAAAACGAAAGGAATTTTAATCTGTTAAAAATTCAGCTCCAGGCCTGGAATGAGCAGATTTGTGAGATTAGTTCCAAAATTATCATTAATCGCTTCGAATTTACAGATAAACTGAATACTCACTGCAGAAAGATATTTCAAAGTATTTTTTCGGATGAGGACCATCTTGATATTGTTTATCAAGCCTTAGGAAAAAAGGATTTAGAGCAGGCTTTACAATGCTTTCCGGAAATACTTGAGAAAAAAATGATGCAGGAAATTGAGAGAAAAGCTGTATTATTCGGACCACACCGCGACGAAATAATTATTTATCTGAATGGAAATGATACAAGAATGTTTGCATCTCAGGGCCAGCAGCGTTCTCTGGTGCTCAGTCTAAAGCTGGCTGAAATGGAAATCATTCGGAATGAAAAAGATGAATATCCAATTTTGCTGTTGGACGATGTTCTTTCTGAATTGGATGAATATCGGAGGGACTATTTAATTGAATATATCAATACCCTGCAAAAACAGACGATCATCACTATGACGGATGTAGATGATCGTCTAAATCAGAACGCAGCGGTATATCGGGTATTTAATGGAAATATAAGGAGGGAATAGTTGATGTTTTTACACATCGGTAATAATATTATGGTAAGAAAAGACAAAATCATTCTGATTCTTGATTTGGATACAGCAGGAAGCAGTCAGATTTCCCGAAGTTTGTTGAATAAAATGATGAAAAAGGGAACTGTACAGAATATTACTGAAAAAGGAAAAGAAAAATCATTTGTGATGACGGATTCAGAATATTATCTATCTCCGATTTCTTCATCGACGTTAATGAAAAGATCACAAAGCGGAAGTATTTTTTAGTATATCAGCAAGTGTAAGTACTTTTTGATACATCTAAGTAATGCTAAGGCTTCTGCCAAAGGCTTGGCACCAGCCAAGTTTTCTTTAAGAAAGACGATTCGTTGTTTTATTGACCTCCGGAATCTGGGAGGTCTTCATATTTGAATGAAAGCAGTTTTTATAGTATAATATTAAGGTTAAAGGATAAATTTGGGAGGGAACAGCTTTGCAAAATGAATCGGAATTAGCAAATCAAATAAATCCCGGATCTGATTATAATGCCGGCCAGATAGAAGTACTTGAAGGATTAGAAGCTGTTCGCAAGCGCCCCGGTATGTACATTGGTTCCACCAGCAGCCGTGGTTTGCACCATCTGGTATATGAGATTGTTGACAATAGCATTGATGAGGCAATGGCTGGCTACTGTAATGAAATACAGGTTATCATTCATCAGGGTGAGAGTATTACTGTTAAAGATAACGGACGCGGTATACCGGTCGATATGCATGCAAAGATGCAAAAGCCGGCAGTAGAAGTTGCCTTGACAGTATTACATGCCGGCGGAAAATTCAATAATGAAGCTTATAAGGTTTCCGGTGGCCTGCACGGAGTTGGGATGAGCGTCGTGAATGCGCTTTCCGTCAATTTGCGTGTTGAGATTAAAAAAGATGGAAAAAAGTACAGCCAGGAATATTCACGCGGAAAAACACTGACTGAACTCAAGGAAATTGGTACGTACCAGGGAAGATCAGGGACGATGATTACTTTCCAGCCTGATCCGGAAATCTTCGAAGATATCGTTTATGACTATGAAGTTCTGGCACATCGTTTAAAGGAGCTTTCCTTTCTGAATAAAAGTGTCACGATTACGCTGATCGACGAACGAACGGATATGAAAGATGTCTACAATCACAATAATGGGCTGATTGATTTTGTAGAATATTTAAATAAAAATAAAGATCCGATTCACCAAAAAGCGATTGTATTTGAAACGGAGAAAGATAATACGAAGGTTGAGATTGCTCTTCAGTATAACGAAAGCTATACCGAAACCCTGTTTTCTTATGCCAATAATATCAATACCACAGAAGGCGGAACGCATGAAGCAGGCTTTAAAGCTGCTTTAACCAGGGTAGTGAATGACTATGCGCGCAAAAACAATATTTTAAAAGGCAATGAGAATAACTTAAGTGGTGAGGATGTCAGAGAAGGCCTTACAGCCATTATTTCGGTTAAAATCATGGAACCTCAGTTTGAAGGACAGACGAAGACTAAGCTGGGCAATAGTGAAGTAAGATCCATTGTCGACAGCGTGGTTGGCGAGGGTCTATCGACCTTTTTTGAAGAAAATCCGGCCGTTGCTAAAAAGATTGTTGAAAAAGGCTTGATGGCGACCAGAGCGAGACTTGCCGCCCGCAAGGCCAGAGACCTCACGCGCAGAAAAAGTGCGCTGGAAAGTACTTCTTTGCCGGGTAAACTGGCGGACTGCACCTGGAAGGATCCAAGGTACTGTGAAATGTACATTGTTGAAGGAGACAGTGCCGGCGGCTCAGCCAAACAAGGAAGAAATCAAAAATTCCAGGCTATATTACCGCTGCGAGGTAAAATCCTGAATGTCGAAAAAGCCCGTTTGGATAGGATCCTAGGAAATACAGAAATAAGAGCAATGATTACAGCACTTGGTACCGGAATATCTGAAGAGTTTGATATTGAAAAATCCCGTTATCATAAAGTTGTGATTATGACAGATGCCGATGTCGATGGTGCACATATCCGGATTCTCTTATTGACATTTTTCTACAGGTATATGAAACCGCTGATTGAAAATCATTATGTTTATATTGCGCAGCCACCGCTTTTTAAGATTAAAAACGGTAAACAAATTCAATATGCTTATAGTGATAAAGAATTGAGTAAGGTTATGGAAACTGTCGGCAGAGAAAAGACAGAAATCCAACGCTATAAAGGTCTTGGTGAAATGAATCCCGAACAGCTTTGGGAGACAACAATGGATCCTGAATCCCGGACCATTCTCCAGGTTCAAATGGATGACGCCATGAAAGCGGATGAGTTATTCACGATACTCATGGGTGACAAAGTAGAGCCCCGTAAGGAATTTATTCAAAAACATGCCAGGGATGTACGAAATCTGGATATTTAAAGGAGCGTTGAACCATGTCCATGGAACTTTTTAGTGGCAAGGTTTTGCCCATTGAGATTTCCGATGAATTAAAAAAATCATTTATAGATTATTCCATGAGCGTAATTGTCAGTCGAGCCTTGCCGGATGTACGCGACGGGCTGAAACCGGTTCATCGCAGGATCCTTTATGCGATGAATGAATTAGGGATGACGCCTAATAAAGGGTATAGTAAATCGGCCAGACTGGTCGGAGATTGCATGGGGAAATATCACCCGCATGGAGACTCTTCAATCTATGATGCGTCTGTCAGGATGGCGCAGGATTTTTCCAGTCGTTACCCTTTAATTGACGGGCATGGCAACTTTGGTTCGATCGATGGTGATTCAGCGGCTGCCATGCGTTATACGGAGATGAAGATGGCTCCGCTGGCTACGTATATGCTGGCTGATATTGATAAGGATACAGTTAATTTTAGTCCGAACTATGATGAAAGAGAAAAAGAACCGGACGTCTTGCCGGCAAAATTCCCAAACCTATTGGTTAACGGTTCTTCCGGGATTGCTGTCGGGATGGCCACGAACATACCGCCGCATAATCTGGGCGAAGTCATCGACGGTGTCATTTATCTGATAGACAGTCAAGATAATGAGGATGGAGCGTCCCGACCGGGAATCAAAGATCTGATGAAATTCATTAAAGGACCTGATTTTCCGACCGGCGCCCAGATCATGGGCACGGAGGGTATCATCAGCGCGTACACAACCGGCAGAGGATCAATTAAGGTCCGGGCGAAGGCCAATATCGAAAAGATTGAGAAAAACGGGAAAATGCAAATCGTTGTTACGGAAATTCCGTATGTGGTTAATAAGTCCCGGCTGATTGAAAAGATTGCTGAACTTGTTCAGGAAAAGAAAATTGAAGGTATAACCGATTTGCGCGATGAGACCACGATGAAAGGGATGCGCATCGTGATCGAACTGCGTAGGGATGTTACTCCTCAAGTCATCCTGAATCAGCTGTATAAGCATACCCAGATGGAAGACAGCTTCGGGATCAATATGCTGGCGCTTGTTGACAATACCCCGAAAGTACTCAACCTGCAGGAAATGCTGGAATACTTCATCAAACACCAAAAAGAGGTTATTGTCCGGCGCAGTCGGTTTGAACTGAAGAAAGCGGAAGATGAGGCACATATCGTGCAAGGACTGCGCAAGGCGCTGGACTATATCGATGAAGTCATTGAAATCATTCGTTCTTCCAAGGATGATGACATTGCTAAAGCAAAACTGATTCTGCGCTTTGATTTCAGCGACAGACAAGCTCAGGCTATTCTGGACATGCGCTTAAAGCGGCTCACCGGTTTGGAACGCGAAAAACTGGATGCCCAGTATCAGAAGCTGATGGATGAGATCGCCTATCTCACGGCTGTTCTTAACTCAGATAAGATGGTCCGCGAAATTATTAAAGCAGAGCTGAAGGAAATCAGGGATAAATTTGCGGATCCGAGACGTTCTGAAATCACTTTTGATGCGACGAAGATGGAAATTGAAGATTTGATCGCGGATGAGGACGTTGTGATTACGGTCACGCACAGAGGGTATATCAAAAGACTGCCTTTAAATACCTACCACAGCCAGAGGAGAGGCGGCCGTGGAGTCACCGGTATGTCTACCGGAGAAAATGATTTTGTGGAGAGCCTGTTTATTGCCTCTACGCATCATCATATTCTTTTCTTCACTTCACGCGGCAAGGTTTACCGTTTGCGGGCGCATGAAATACCTGAAGCAAGCAGAACAGCCAAAGGTACTGCGATCGTGAACCTTTTGAGTCTCGCGCAGGATGAAAAAGTCACCGCGACGATTGCTGTCAAGGAGTTTAAAGACCAATTCAACCTGCTGACAGCAACGAGAAACGGGATTGTCAAAAAGACTTCGCTCCAGGATTATGACACGAAAAGAAGTGATGGCTTGATTGCGCTGACGCTGGATGAAAATGACGAACTGATCGGCGTGCGTCTCACGAAAGAAAATGACGATGTCGTGATTGCAACCCGCCTGGGCCTGGCGATCCGCTTCTCCGAGGAGGATGTCAGAGCTATGGGACGGACAGCCCGAGGTGTAAGAGGAATCTCTCTCAGGAAAAATGACTATGTTATTGCGATGGATGTTGTCGATAAAACCGCCAGTGATTTAGAATTGCTGACAGTTACCGAGAATGGCTTTGCCAAACGAAGCGAACTGGATGATTTCCGGATCCAGGGACGTGGTGGCAAAGGCATCATCGGGCACAGAGTCACTTCCAAGACCGGGCCTCTGGCTGCCGTCAAGGTCGTCACCGCCGATCAGGAACTGATGGTCATTACCGATGAAGGTATTGTGATACGTCAGGAAGTCAGCGGCATCTCCGTTCAGGGAAGATCGGCCCAGGGGGTAACCGCAATGAGGACAGGCGACAGTAAGGTTGTGGCCGTAGCTAAATTTGTAAGTAAAGAAGAAGAAGAATAAACGATTAATAAAATGATTATAACAGGGAACAATATTACGATTAACAGATCTATTAGGAGGAATCATTCATGGTTGAGGTAGCTTCATGGAAAGTAAAAACGGGCTTGGCGGAGATGTTAAAAGGAGGCGTCATTATGGACGTCACAACACCCGAACAGGCAAAAATAGCTGAGGAAGCCGGAGCCTGTGCAGTTATGGCCCTGGAAAGGGTACCCTCTGATATCCGGGCCGCAGGCGGTGTAGCAAGAATGGCCGATCCGACTATCGTTAAAAAGATCATGGAGGCTGTAACGATTCCAGTTATGGCCAAAGCAAGAATCGGACACTTTGTCGAAGCCCGGATCCTGGAAGCACTTGGTGCAGATTACATTGATGAGAGCGAAGTGCTAACCCCTGCTGACGACCTTTATCACATCGACAAGAATCAATTTAAAGTGCCGTTTGTCTGCGGTGCACGCAACCTCGGTGAGGCCCTGCGTCGAATCGGTGAGGGTGCTGCGATGATCCGCACCAAAGGCGAGCCCGGAACAGGCAATGTAGTCGAGGCTGTGCGCCATATGCGGACGGTCATGGCCGATATCCGCAGACTGACCACGATGCCAAAGGAGGAACTGATGACCGCGGCCAAGGAAATGGCCGCGCCCTACGATTTAGTTCTATATGTTGCCGAACACGGAAAACTTCCGGTTGTTAATTTTGCAGCTGGCGGAATTGCGACCCCGGCCGATGCGGCCCTTATGATGCAGCTGGGCTGCGATGGTATTTTTGTTGGCTCCGGCATATTTAAATCCTCTGAACCGACCAAAAGAGCCAGAGCGATTGTTCTCGCAACCACCCACCACAATGATCCGGACATGCTGGCTAAGCTTTCAGAAGAAATTGGGGAAGCAATGCCTGGTCTGGAGATTTCCTCGATTGCTCCGGCGGAAAGAATGCAGGATCGGGGCTGGTGAGCATGAAAAAGAAAATTGGTGTCCTGGCTATCCAGGGCGCTTTTCGCGAGCACTGCAAATTATTGGAAAGACTTGGAGTTGAGGCGGTTGAAGTCCGCAGTGTCGATGATTTAAAAGGAATCAGTGGATTAATTATTCCCGGTGGGGAAAGCACAGCAATTGGTAAGCAGCTCGAAATTGACGGTTTTGGTGACAAAATTGCAGAAATGGCTGGTGAAGGTTTTCCCATTTTTGGGACATGCGCCGGCATGATTCTACTTAGTAAAAAAATTGATCAGAGCAGCCAGTATTCTTTGGGTCTTCTGGATATTTCCGTCAAACGAAATGCTTTTGGGCGGCAGATTGCGAGTTTTGAAGCGGATATCCCGGTTAAGGGACTGGAAGGCGGAAATCTGCGGGCCGTATTCATTCGAGCGCCGTATGTGTTGGAAGCAGGTCCGGAGGTCGATGTGCTGGCCGTATATGCCGGAAAGATTGTCTTGGTTCGGGATGATCATATTCTGGCCAGCGCGTTTCATCCCGAGCTTACAGACGATACCAGAATTCATAAATATTTCATTAACATCGTTGATCAGTATCGAAAATAGGAGGGGCCCGTTATGCTCGATCTAAAATTTGTGCGCAGCAATCCCGAGATTGTCAAAGAAGCGTTAGCGAAACGCTGTGCCGATATCAACCTGGATGATTTTTTACGCCAAGAGGAAAAAAGACGGCAAATCTTATTTGAGGCGGAAAATCTGAAAGCGGAACGCAATAAGGTATCTGAAGAAGTTGCCCGGCGGAAGAAAAGCGGGCAGGATGCCGAGAAGCTGATCCTTCAAATGCGTGAGGTTGGTCAGAACATTAAAACGCTGGATGACAGTTTAAACGAGATCGAGCAAAAAATGCTGGAAGTACTCTATTTGATCCCGAATATTCCCGATGCATCTGTTCCGGTTGGTAAAGATGAAAACGATAACATCGAAGTCCGCAAATGGGGTGAACCCAGGAAGTTTGAATTTCAACCGCTAACCCACTATGAGTTGGGGGAAAAACTTGATATTTTAGATTTTGCCCGGGCCGGCAAAGTAACTGGAACTCGATTTACATTCTACAAAGGGCTCGGAGCGCGCCTAGAAAGAGCCTTGATCAATTTTATGATGGACAGGCATGCCGCCAAAGGCTATACGGAGGTCTTTCCGCCGTTTATGGTCAACCGGCAGTCTATGTTTTCCACCGGTCAGCTGCCCAAATTTGAAGAAGACGCTTTCAAAGTGGAAAAAACCGATTATTTCCTGATTCCTACAGCAGAAGTACCAGTCACCAATATTTACAGAGATGAGATCCTTGAAGCAGATATGCTTCCGATTAAATTTTGTGCCTACAGTGCATGTTTCCGTGCCGAAGCTGGAGCTTCCGGGAGGGATACCCGCGGGCTGATCCGCCAGCATCAGTTTAATAAAGTTGAGCTTGTAAAATTCTCCCTTCCGGAGAATTCCTTCCATGAGTTGGAGATGCTGACCGCGGATGCTGAAGCGATTCTGCAGGAACTGGAACTCTCTTACCGCGTTATTGCTTTATCCACCGGCGATCTTGGATTTAGTTCTGCTAAAACGTATGACCTTGAAGTATGGCTGCCAAGCTTTAATCTGTACAGGGAAATATCTTCCTGCAGCAATTTTAATGATTTTCAGGCTAGAAGAGCGAATATTCGTTTTCGGCGCGGACCTAAGGAAAAAGTGGAGTTTGTGCATACCTTAAACGGCAGCGGACTGGCCATCGGCAGGACCGTATCGGCTATTCTGGAGAACTATCAAGAAGAAGATGGTAGAATCAGGATTCCGAAAGCACTGGTTCCATACATGGGTACGGAATTTATCGGTTAGATTAGAATAAAGTTTTTTTGATTAATGCTAAGAGCATTAATGCAATTAGATTATTATATTGTTTGTTGCTTTATTGTTTAAATTTGGCGCAAACAGCTTCTTGTTTAGTTATAAAGTTTATGTTATACTATCTATCGTCTTACTGCTGGAGGGGTGTCCGAGCGGTTTAAGGAGCCGGTCTTGAAAACCGGTGACTCCGAAAGGAGCCGTGGGTTCGAATCCCACCCCCTCCGCCATGCAATCTATATGGCCTCGTAGCTCAGGTGGATAGAGCGGGGGTTTCCTAAACCCTGTCTTGCGGGGGTTCGAGTCCTCCCGGGGCCACCATCATATCGCAAAGGTTTTAAGGCCTTTTTTTTATCAGATTTGCCGCTGCAAACGGTAGAAGTACTCATACTATGTCAATCCTGAATCTGTATTTCCTGTCCAGCATATTTTGATTCTTCTACGGGTCTGGCAGGATGGTATTCGAGGCTGAGAGAAATGAAACATGAAGATTGGATGAGACTTGCGCTTGACCAAGCCCAAAAGGCTTATGACTGCAATGAGATTCCGGTTGGCGCCCTCGTTATCGTAAATCAGCAAATTCTATCTGTCGCCTTCAATGAAAAAGAGCAGAAACAAGACCCGACCGGACATGCCGAAATTCTCGCCATTCGGCGAGCAGCCGAGGTGATGGGTCACTGGAGGCTGACGGATGCGACGTTGTATGTCACCCTGGAACCCTGCCCGATGTGTGCCGGCGCAATTCTTCAAGCTAGGATCAAACACCTGGTCTACGGAGCGATGGATGCCAAAGGCGGCGCTGTTGAGTCCGTGATGAATGTACTGAACAGAAACTGTTGGAATCACAAAGTTGAAGTCACGGCAGGCGTCTTGGAAGAAGAATGCTCGGTACTGTTAAAACAATATTTCCGGGAAAAACGTACCGGAGTCTAAAGCAAAACCTCATAATCTTAAAAATAATATATTTATCATGGAGAAGTAGCGAAGTGGTCATAACGCGCCGCACTCGAAATGTGTTGGGCATTGTGGAAACCATGTAGCCGAAAACCTAGTATTTATGCGGTTTCTACTCTCCCCGAAGTTCGAATAAATATGGATTTTTGAGTTGTTCTATCCGAGTTCTATCTGGGGTACTGAAATAAGTTAATAATCCGGAGGGTTGTCCGAGTGGCTTAAGGAGCTGGTCTCGAAAACCAGTGTGCACGTTAGTGTACCTAGGGTTCAAATCCCTAACCCTCCGCCATCATGGGGCTGTTAATCCTAAAAGATTGGCAGCCCCTGCCATTTTAAGCGGCAGAGATTTTTGAATAATCTTGGCTGTTTTTTTCTTGGACTGGTATTCCAGATGGCCATAAGTATTGACCGTTGTCCGGATGTCGCTATGTCCAACCCAATCCCGGATGCGCTCCATAGGCACTTCATTAGCCATCATTAAGCCTACGCATGAATGCCGGAGGTCGTGGAATCTGACATGCGGCAATCCGGCTTTCCTAAGCAAATCGCTATGTCTGTTGGTTATATAATTTGGGTCGATAATTTCCCCCAAGGGATCGACGCAAAGATAACCAAGCCATTCTTTGCTGTATGAGTTGCCGCAAAGCGCCCTCAGCTCCTTATTCTCCGTTATTTTTGCTTTTATCCTTTCTTCAACATAAGGAATCAAAGGATAAGTACGGTTGCTCAAATCCGTTTTAAGCTTGTCGGAAGGGATATATATTTTCTTCTTGTCGATCACTGCCGTGGTTACAGTATGATTAGCCCTAAAGAATTTGTACTTGAAATCAAATTGGGATTCTCTAGCGCCTAGACATTCACTGCGCCGCATTCCATAAAATCCGCCCAGTAATATAGGGATTTCAATGATATCGTCTACAATAAATTCGAGATAATTCAACATCTGCTCGGCATTGAGCGTCGCCGCATTATACTTCTCGATTTTGTGCAAGGTTATCGCGCTGTTCGGATTCACGCTGATCATCTTTTTGCTGACGGCATAATTCAGTGCTTGATTGATAATTGTATAATCTTTGGCGACCGTAGACTTCTTTCTGCCGTTTTTAAGCCGGTAAGAATAATGCCCCTTAAGCAACTCAGGCGTAATCTCTTGGACAGTGCATCCGTAAGCCATGAATGTCGGGTATAAGTTTTGTTTTATATTTTCTGCATAGCCAGCCCAAGTATTAAGCTTGATTGTCTTGTCAAAATTAAAGTCTTCGCCCACAACAACATTATCCGGGTGTCTGAATTCAAGCCATTCATTTAATAAATCTGCAAACAAAGGATTTAGTGAATGTTTTTCATCTGAATTATCCTGAACACTATTGTTTTCAGGTTCTTCATGTGCCAAAGTCTTATCGGCTACGCCATTTTTTAAGTCAAGGGAATATTGGATTCTAGCCGATAAACATTGGTTTTCGGCTTCTGCTTCATTTTTCTCGATTGCAGGAAGCCCTGTTGAAATCCAAAGAGGCTTACGCTTTCCATTCTTATCCTTCCGGTTGAGAACGGTGTAATAATATCCTTTTTTAGTTGTTATAAATCCTCCGATTAATTCATCCTCGGTCAATCTGACCATTTCCAGCATTTTAGTGAGTTCCATATGTTTCCTCCTTTCAAGTACTCACTCACCTGCCGTTGACAAGATAGAATGTAGCATAATAAAAAAGGTTCGTAAATTGTGCAAATTTCATTTTAATTCACTGTCGCTGCCGGGACCTATTCTCAGATAACTCAATAAAAAAGGTTTGGGGATTTTATAGGCCCGGCCAACCTTTAAGCATTCAATTTTATTTTCTTGTATTAAACTGTATCCTGTCTTTAGGCTAACTCCAAGAATTTTACATATTTGCTTCATATCGAGCACATCGGGGTATCCTTTTAGCATAATCCGGTAGGCTTTTTCTTGTGATAATTTTTCATTTGCCATAGTTAAGCCTCCTTTTCGTTACAAATCAATCTTCAAAAACTCCTTCTTTTATTTCTATTTTTGGTTAGGGCAGCAGGGGATGCGCTTTCGTTTAGGACACGTAGACACGCAGATCATAAACAGGCACACCCCTATACTGCACTTCTGTTTTGGTTTAAAAATACTATGTTTTATTCGGCGGACGGAGGCTGACCGTCCTCATAGGAATTCCACCTCTCCCAGGTTCTCTGCAAGCCGCCCCCATTGCGTGATCCTGCTTAAGCAGGGCTGTGGCTGGACGGAAGTATCATTATCCCTCTGTATGTGTCATCGCCTTAAATGCTACCGGCATTCATTTATTGCATGGATATTGATCGCTCGCATCTGACCTCATTTAATCAGTAACGGCATGTGTACCTTACTTAAACCCGTATAATGAGGTTTCAGTGGTCTTGGCGTATCTACAATCTGGCTTTCCTTTTCAGGACATACAGGGAAAGTACCGAATAAAACAATTATTTAATTGTCAAAGATCAGTTTAGGGGGAAGGATTTGTCCCTCTAATAACCACTTCATTTTTCAGGCAAAATCGCAGGGTGTTACCCAAAATTTTTTAAAAACTTTTCAATATTTTTCAGTCCGCGTTCGATGGATTCCCTGACTGCGCTTTCTCCGATACCATCTGCCCTGGCAATGGCGGCTTTGCTTATGCCCAAAAAGAAATAGGCATAAATACGCTTCGCCTGTTTTTCCGGCAGGCTGTTGATTGCGGCATACAGCTCCCGATTAGTGACTTTTCTTTCATAAATCTCCTGGGGAGATAATGAAATGAAGACAATCTCTTGCTCAATGCCATCGCCCCGGTCTAGAGAGTAATAGGCTTTGTGCCTGTATATGCGCAATTGGTAAGCCTTCTCGCTTAGCTTAAAGAGTTTCAGGGATGAAGCGATTTCATCCGCAACTTCAACAAAAAAGTCAAATTGATAAAACGGGTAATAATCTCGCAAATTAATCCTTTCCATTTTCAGACCTCCGTTTTGATTTTTTTGAAAAAACCAAAACAGAGGGCGGGGAACGGCACCTGACGGATTTCAATACTTTTCTTGCGAAAAGAGAAAATATATAATAATGGCGGTTGTAAGCCCAAATCTGATAAGCAACATGTTTTTGCCAAGTAAAAAAGCCCGCAGGTTGCTTAAGGCAAATCGCGGGCTCATCCACCGTGACGTTTGTCAAGTAAGATTTATTAAGAACATTATGAAATTCTTCTTTATTTACACCTCAGGAGAGTAATTTTTAACATGCTTTGCAATTAGCAACACTTCCTTTGCGTGGGGCAAAGGGCAAAGCTATGAAAAAACAACCCTAATCTCAGAGGGTAACGCAGCAACTATACGCAAATAAAAAAACTGCCTCAAAAGGGCAGGATAATACCGTAAAACTGTTCGGCAACCAGGCTGTCATAGTGCATTGGCACGTTAGACCCTATGGCTTTGCGTCGCTGTCTTTAGACAACTTTGCCCTTATCTTTTTATTTAGTTAATGTCTGCATTAAGTCAAAAGAATAAAATACTGTCTTAATTGACAGAAAATAATAAATACGCATAGTAATGTGTTCTTATTTGTCATATTATGTTAATTATATAATAAACCCTTATTGCACAAATCCGTGTCAAATTTTGTTGTCGAAAAAAGCGAATATTGTATATTATTACCAAAAACCAAACCAGCTTTAGTATTTTACTAAACCTGCTATATTGCGGAATAATTTTTAAAGCACGAAATGAGCACTTAGTTAAAAAGACTGGAGAAGATCCTTACTGAAAACGGAATAGAAACAAGCAGGACAACAATTCATGGAGATCATTTAGAAACAGAAAATTTGATCAAGATTGTGATAACCGAAGATACTTCAGAACCCAGATTCATAGGCAGAGGAAAGAACAAAAAAAGGTTAAGAGTTAGTTCAATTATTCCGAGTTTGCCATATACAAAAGAAAATGTAACAAAACTGGCATCAGAAAGAATAAGCAAAATCTATTATAATTTTATGAATATTATTCGGGATAAAAGAATTATGTCAGAGATATTAGAAATGGAAGAAACAACAGATGAAGATCTGCTTTTTAGAGCTTTTGCTCAGCAGTATGGGACTTATGGCTCACTTCTAATGAAAAGGAAAAAGAGTTGCTGAATAGGTTTAAAGAAAAAGGTATATCTGTTATTAATAAATATATTGATCAAAATGAAAAGGCTGAATAATATATTGCGATTGTCAACAAGGAATCTATTAGGCTAAATAGATTCACTGGCAAGAGTACTTAGAGAAAACTTTACTCGCCTTAAGAGATAAGTTAATTTCAAAAATAGTGTCGGTTTTGGGTAGGAATATCTAAATTAGCTTATATAAACTTACTTGCAATCCGTTCTATTGGACACTCACTTAGTTAAAATGAGAGCTAAAGGGGGTGTTTTTTTATATATATGAGTTTTCATCATGCGGTTTTTGTTTGCTGAGAAACGAACACCCTGTAGCACTAAATGAAAGGGAGGATACATAATGGAAAAGATTATTAACTGTAAAGTGTGTAATGCTGAGATTGCAAAATCAGCAAAAGTCTGTCCGAGTTGTGGGGCAAAGCAAAAGAAACCAATCTTGAAAAAATGGTGGTTTTGGTTAGTTGTTGTTATTTTTATCGGGATACTTGGAAGCGCGCTATCTGGACCCCAAACTATCAATAACCCCCAAGTACCAGCCAACAAAAATACTGCGGCTTCAGATAAAACAACTTCTGTTAATAAAGAATTATCCTCAGAAGTAACTTCTTCTTCAAAACCCGCCCCGGTCAAGGATTTTGAAATTGTTGGTGATTTGACAACTCAACATGATCAATTTGCATTCTATATAAGCGGAACGCTGAAAAACAATACAAAAAAACTCTATTCATATGCTCAGATTACCTTTAACCTATACGATTCTAATGGAAACCAGATCGGTATGGCTTTGGCAAATGTCAATAATTTTGAAGCGGGTGGAACGTGGAAGTTCAAGGCGATGGGGATGGGCGGCGAAAGCAATGATGTAGCATCATACAAATTTGTTGATGTTGACGCTTTTTAATTCATGTAAGATAAATACATTTATACATGACTCTTTTCTAAAATCCGGAGGAGAGTCATGACCTTTTCTTAGCCGGAAAAATATATAGTTGAAGAGTATCTGGTGCTAGATTGCAGAAATCTACGGATTTTGCAGGAAAAACAGATAATTGATAGAACAAATAAATAATTCTATATTTTTACAGAATTAAACATTTGCCGAGGTTATACAATGGCACGTTCATCCAACCAGAAGTTAAAGATACTGTATCTAATGAAAATACTTTTCAATGAAACAGATGAGAATAACGCCCTAACCGTTAACGATCTCATTGCTCGTCTAGCAAAAGCAAATATCGATGTTGAACGTAAAACAATTTATTCAGATATTTTGGCTTTGCGTGATTTTGGTTTGGACATTAAGATGGAGCGGTCCAAAACATATAATTATTTTATGGCAAGCCGTACATTCGAATTGCCGGAATTGAAGCTCTTGGTTGATGCCGTGCAGTCATCAAAATTTATCACGATCAAGAAATCCAACGAACTGATTAAAAAGCTGCAGAGTTTGGCAAGCAGATATGAGGCCGTTCAGCTACAGCGCCAGGTCTATGTATCCAACCGGGTTAAAACAATGAACGAAAGTATTTATTATAATGTAGATGTTATTCACCAAGCGATTATCTCAGGGAAAAAGATTGGATTCAAATATTTCGAATATACTGTGGACAAACAGAAGAAATATCGCAAGGATGGACAGTTTTATGAGGTAAGCCCGGTATCGTTAACTTGGGATGATGAGAATTATTATCTGATTACATATTCTCTCAAGTACCAGGATTTGACCCATTATCGGGTGGATAAGATGACTGACATATTTTTATCCAATGAACCTCGTGATATCTACAACAAGGATGAATTCGATGTAGCACTTTATGCTCAAAAAGTATTTGGTATGTTCAATGGAGAAGAACAGCAGGTCAAAATCCAATTTGATAACTCCCTGGTCGGAGTAGTTGTTGATCGTTTCGGCAAAAACGTAAATATTATCAAATCAGATGAGGCGCATTTTACAGTATCTTTAAAAATAACTATATCGCCAGTGTTTGTAGGTTGGTTATTTCAATTCGGAGCGATGGTTAAGGTTTTATCACCTGATAGTTTGATTGAGGAACTGAGACAGCAGGCTTATTCAATATTCAAACTTTATTCGTAAATGATAATGATTCATTGGAAAGACAAAAAAATCCTATGGTCTTTTGCGAGATGACTGCGGGATAACCGGGAGGCATTTGCTATGAAACTGAATTGGAACGGTGTGACTCGCGAGAATGTAATAGAAGCAATTAAAATGTTTGAAGAAAGCGCAGAAAACTATCCGCCCGCGAGAAATACCTTCCTCGAGTACAACGGTAAGCGGTATCCGGCGAAACATATTCGAGCTCTTTCATATAAGTCTGCTTTCGGCTTTGAGGCTCCGAAATCAGAATTCACCGGAGGGGCGGAAACAGTGCGCTTTTTTGAAAAACTTGAATTTCATGTAAAATATACGCCTCGTAATGATAATGATCATGATACGGATATTACTGAAGCCGTCGCCCCTGAGAAAGCTAAGTTAGAGCCTCAGCGGGAGTTGACTTTCACCCCAACTGCACCCGCAACCTCAACGGCAAAGATAGTTGAAAGCGATTCTGACAAAGCGGGACCTGTGAAAATTCCCTCTAAAAACGTTATCGAACAAAAAAACGCTTTGCAACTTGTATTAAACCGCTATTTTAATGGAGACGTAGTTTCTGAAAAGACGTTCGATTGGATGACTACTCCGATTGATGATAGAGAGTATCCGTATCTTGTGCCCGCGCTACATGCGTATCGCGGAAGAATAGGTTTTGACAAACGTGGCTATAAATTGCGTTGCGATTTCGTTTGCGAAAGCCAGAAGCTAATTATTGAGTACGATGAAAGACAGCATTTCTCGCTGGCCAGGAAAGCTGCGCTTGAAAGCTATCCTTCAGATCTTACTCTGTATTTTGACAAGCAGAAATGGATTTCCGCCTGCGAAAGCATACAAGCGAAAGACAGTGACCCGCCCAACAGGGATGAGATCCGTGCGTATTACGACAGCATCCGTGACATCCGCAGCGTCCAAAATGGTTATCGATTGATTCGCATAATGCATGGAACCTACGATTGGGAAAGCCCCGATGCATCTGAATATATTAACACTTTAATTGAGGTGCCACAAAAAGTCGTTGAACCAAATCAGCCCGCTGTAAGTTTGAAAATTGGTCTCTACTTACAGGGTAACGACGACCATAACAAGAGAATCTTCAATAAACGCCTTAATGATGCAGCAAGGGAAAGCCTAGACATCTTTGTTTTTCCAGAGACATGCTACACGCCATCTACGGCTGATTTTTACGATCTGAGATTGTCTGACTCGTATGATGTCAATAAGGCAATTGAACGGGCAATGAAGATAAGCCGCCAGGCGGGGTGCGCTGTGATCATCGGCGCGGAAGACAAAGAAAGCTTTATATATAACATATATGCAAATGCGTATGCTTCCGGCAATGAAACTACACATCGCTTGTATAGAAAACACACGATGGCTGATAATTCCTTATTGTCTAGTTCCGATTATAAAGATACTCTGGAAGATATCTTTAATCCAATTATCTTAAAAAATGTAAGAATTGGGATGACTATTTGCTACGACAGTAATCATGCGGCTTTCAGTCGAGCATGGGGCAAACGGGGTGTGGACATCATTATTAATTCGACTGGTGGTAACGTCGTACACCAGAAATGGTACCGCTATAACAAGACACGTTCCCTGGAGAACAATTGCTTCTCGTTCTGTACGATGGGATATTCTCATAGCGATAAGATCAATTCATATACATTCGGTTTCACACCGAACGGTGCCCTTTTGACCGGAAAGCCAATTTATCCTGTAAAGACTGATAAAGATATGGTCAATAACATTTATGTTTATGACACATCTGATTTTGACGGCAGATATGAACCCGATATCAGCATAGAACAGGCTGCGACACCGAATGCCACCGGCACTTGGAGTATCAGCCCGAATGCCGGACGGATAAGTGTCCTACTGAAAGCGTCGGAGTGTATTACGGATGGGCTTTATCGTTATACCATAGACGGAAATAATGTCATCTTCTGCTGCATAGACAGCGTGGACATTAAAACGCCGGATAAGGTACTGCGTTTACTGTATCATCCTGAACTTAAAGGAATACCGAACAAGCGGTATCTAATAATAAATCGTTGGCCCGTACATGACGATGGACAATTCGATAACATCTATTCAGATATCCTGAAAGTTCGCACAGTGGAGAATTTTTGTGCGGTCCTTTATACTTCGCCTGAGAAAAGCATGTGCTTCCAAGCTGGGAAGAACAAGAATGTACAATCGGTTATGCTGATTGACGGTGAGTACAGGCTCGATTTTACCAGAATGAGTGGGCCGGAGGCAATATGGAAAAACAAAGATGGTATGCGGGCGAACTGGCGATGTGGTTATGAGACGCTCGTATGCTCTTTGACCGAGGCGAAAGAGATGAAACAGGTGGCGCTGATATCCTGCACAAAAGATAAACGATCAACCGAATGTGAAGCGAGGTATCTCTATGATGCCAGTGCCTTATTCCGTAAGGCGTATGCCTATGCACAGCTTGTCACGGACGAGTCGTATGTGCTCTCCGCGAAGTACGGCCTCGTCGAGATGAGCACCGTCATTGCCCCGTATGACGAAACGCTCAATACCAAGTCTTCAAAAGAGTGTATGGCTTGGGGTAATCGAGTAATGGAGCAGATCGGAGCGCGCTTTGATATTTCTAATACTGAGTTCATTTTATTGGCTGGTGAAAAGTATATCGCGCCGTTGCTTCCGTATTTAGATCATTGTAAGCAACCCCTTAAGGGATTACCTATGGGTGTGAGAATGCAAAGGCTTGATGAATTGGTCCGAGGCAAAAAACAAGAAAGTAATTAATTCTTACATTTCATTTAATACTAACTTTAGAAGGTGTATGATATTATGATCCAATCGACCGATTTTAGAAAACAATTTTCAAAAATACAGCTTCCGGCTATACATAATAATGGTTCTCATTTTCTTGATCCATTTCGAAAAAGACTGGTTCCAGTAACTCCTGAAGAAAAGGTTAGACAACGAACAGCTTGCTATATTCGAGATGTTCTTCGTGTACCAGAGCATATGATTTTTCTGGAAGAACATCTTTCACATTATGGTATAGATAAGAATGGCCGAGTAGACATTGTCATTTGTGAAGAGAAGGAAGAAACACGAATGCCCATTACTATTGTCGAATGTAAATCTGAAAGTGTTGGTCTAAGCGATCAAGCTCTTGAACAGGCAACTAATTATGCCAACGATTTATTCGCAACGTATGTAATTATCAGTGATGGTAATGAGATCTCCTGTTATGCATATGAAGAGGAGTCAGATAACTACCATTTGCTGAATGGGCTACCAACATATGATGAAATGTTAAAAAGAGAGAGACTAAAAGCTGAAATAGATGGAGAACCGTTTATCAGAACAGATTTGACATCTGTTTCTAATTTTTTAGATTACGATTGGTGTATCGGTGAGGATACCCCTCCTGCAAAGCATAGACATATCGTAAATCTTGCAGAAGCATTACTAGATTGCTCGCACAAAATACCCATAGGAACATATACTGGCGGCATTGAATTCCTTGCTGACCTTGGCTTAAGTTATCGACGTTACGGCGATGCATCCGGCAGTGATTTTGGATCTGGTGTTTACCGTCTACTACACATTAAGTTATCTAATCGTGAGAGTAACATTTACGGATTTTCTATACAAACCGTAGGAAAAACTGAAAACGACCCTAAGTATGGAAACTTAACCGGTAAGAGTGTATTGATTGTATCAGTATCCGGCGATCAAACAGATGAAATGCTGGTGCAAATTAATCTTAATGTTTTTTTGCAGGAGATAAACGACAAATTGATTATTACTCACAACGGTAAATTCGGCATGAAAAATGCTCGAAGTGAAGAATTTAGATCTCGCATTCAAGAATTTAACCCTGATTTGATAAATAACGGAAGAGTATTACTTGGAACGCTGCCCGCAGATAAACTGCTATATATGGATGATCTACAAATGACCGAACTTCTAGTTAATTTAATACGATACTGTGATCACCGAAATCGATACAAAGCGTATTTACGTAATAGAAACAAATAATGACTATCTTAACTTAGTTGCTGCTGTAGTGGGAATTCTTAGTGACGTGATTATAATAGGCACCTAAAAATAATTGGAAATGAGACAAAGAATATGAGCGAACATATAACTACATTTTCAAAAATCCATTTTACGCCAACAGATCCTGTATTAACCGATATAAAGATTGAAGATATTGCTCATGCCCTATCATTGTTATGCCGAGCAAATGGTCATTTTAAGAGCTTTTTCTCAGTAGCGCAGCATTCGATAAATTGCGCTACTGAAGCTAAAGAAAGAGGATATTCGAAAAGAATTCAACTTTCCTGTTTGCTCCATGATGCCAGTGAAGCCTATATTTCCGACATTACAAGAACAGTCAAAAAGCAGCTGCCACAATATATTGAATTTGAAGACAGGTTACAGAAATTAATATGGAACAAATATTTGGATCAACCGCTGAGTGATGAGGAAACAAGACAAGTCTTCGAAATCGATGATGCAATGCTTTATTATGAGTTTTTAAATTTTATGGAGGAAGAAATATTTAATTTCACACCCTGTCTTAAAGGAGTTCCAGACTTTGAATGTAAAGCATTTGAAGATGTGGAAAGGCAATTTATTATTCTGTTTAATAGGCTGACTGGAAAAGAGAAAAATTACATAAGTGTAGGAATAGACGGTTGTAAGGGAGGGTGGTTGGTAGTCGCTATTTCCAATGAAACGTTTGAGGTGGGAAAGTTCAAAACCATAGAAGAAATATGTATAAGATACCAAGGGGCAGACTCTTTGTTGATAGATATTCCGATCGGACTTCCCGAAAGCAAGGTTGATGTTGTAAAGCGCCCGGATAATGAGCTTCGTACTTTATTAAGTAAGAAAGCATCCAGCGTTTTCAATACGCCCTTCAGGCAGATTGTTTATGCAGCAGATGAAAAAATAGCATGGGAGCTAAATAGGGAATTAGATGCAAAGCAAACCCCAATAAGTATGGCCCTATGCAAAGCTATAAAACAAGTGGATGTTTTTCTGCAAAACAATCCACAGTGGAAAAACAGGCTCTTAGAAAGCCACCCTGAGTATTGTTTCTACTTGCTGAACGGTGGAATTCCTCTTGAGGATAATAAGCGAGATGATTATGGCCAAGAGAAAAGAATAGATATTCTGAAGGATTGTTTTTCAGAATCCCAAGCAGTTATTGAAACATATAAAAAGCAAAACAAACTCAGAAAGAAAATTGATGATGTTTTAGATGCTCTTTGTCTTGCCATTGTTGGAAGGCTGGGATGTAATGATGGTTATAGAACAATTCCGGATTTGCCATACCAGGATTGCACAGGTTTGAACATGCAAATTACCGTCTTTAAAAGAAAATAAGGGAATAAAAAAATACTGATAAAGCCATTAGGTGTCTAGGAAAGAAGGATAACAATGCTAAGTGGTGTATCTCGATTAGATTATTTTATAAAGGAACAAGAGAATTCGGTAGAATTATGGTCGAATGCTCGGTTGCCCTTTGAACCTAAGGGATGGCTTCGCGAGATGAGAGATTCTTTAAAAATATCACTAAAATCACTTAAGGGTTCTGAACGATCTATGCTTTATGCAGTTTATGCCTCAGAGCAAAAAGATTTTTGTGATGTAGAAAATGTATTACTCTATAATGTTGGAAGTGGGGCGTTCTCAAATCTTTGCCGCAACGGGTTATCTTTGGAGCGCAGTTTCTCTGCACCTCCGGTAATTCCAGGGCATACTGAAAAAATACCTCATTATCATTGTTATCAAGTTATCGATGTCAAACAAGACCTTGAGCACTGGAAAAAGATACAGACATTAGCGCATTGGGAAGATATTAGCTTCCCAGTAATTCAAAGCAATAGTAAACCGCATTCGTTTTGGTATGCAATGAAAAAGGGCAAAGTCCATATTTCAAACAATTTACGAAAACCTAATTTCTTTGGCATTGAGCTGATGATTAATGTCCCTTATGGGACTAGGATTAACTTGGCTGCAGTTGTAAAACCATTACTTGATGGAATTATAAGTTCTGTTCATGTGCATGACGGAACAAACATATCTTTACTTTCAGAACGATTATCAGATCTAATTGGAACTGATCAAAGTACCGCAGAGAATATGCTGATGGATTCAGCGACTGCAGTTCTCGGTAAAATAAATATGCTTCATCCATACCGTCAAGGCGTACAGTGGAGCCCGGCAGACGATCTCTGTATGACTGTTAAAATACTATGCAAGAATAGTTCAACAATAAGCAATACATGGCGGGTAAGTGGCGAATTATTTGAAATAGCTTTAATTTAGATCTTGCTTGGGCAATGATTAAAGTTTGATTAGCATAGCGTTAAAATAATATGGCGCTTTAAGTAAAAAAGATGGAGGGGATATCTTGAAGGTGATTTTAAGCAGAAAGGGGTTTGATTCTACTGCTGGTGGATATCCAAGCCCGCACTTCATCGAAAGTGGTCGTTTGCTTTCCTTTCCAATTCCTGAGGATGAAATAGGCATCATAGGCCGGACTTATGCAGATTTAAGATTTGATGAAGAGTCTTCATATTTAGATATAATGAAGCAATTGGGACTCAACAAATTTGATAATAAATACGTTCATCTTGACCCAGATATTAATCCTTCAATTCTAAACAGTAGACATAGTGACTGGAGAGGGTTATTTGGGCAAAGTAGCAGTGCTCAAGCGCATTTAAACCACAAAGGGGTTAAGCCTGGGGATTTGTTTTTATACTTTGGATGGTTTCGTGATGTGGTTAAAATGCATAACGGATATAAGTATGTGAGTGGCACAGACCGACATATTATCTGGGGTTATTTACAGGTAGACGAAGTCCAAAAGATAGCGCCACAAAAAAGTTATGAAGAGTGGAAAGAGAATCATCCACACTATTGCTATAGAAACAGGGAACAGAATACAGGCTATATCGCTAATAAGGATTTAAGTTTCTCCCCTAACTTACCAGGATATGGAGTTTTTCATTATAAGGATTCACTGGTCTTAACCTGTCCAGAACAAAAGAAACGATCGGTTTGGAAACTTCCTAGATTCTTTCATCCAAGCTACGGTACAAAGGTGAGTTACCATGGAAAATGCTTTGATAAATCAAATAAGCCTATATGGGAATTATTTGACACTCATTGTCTCCTTAATAGTGTCGGCAGAGGACAGGAATTTGTGATTGAAGGTAACGATGAAATTGGTAAATGGGTAAAACAATTATTCGATGGGATATAAATGCAATAGTACGTGAGGTGGAATATGGATCATCTGAATGTTTTTAATCCGTATAAAAACAAATCAAACAATCATGAAGATGAGCTTACAAGGAGTTTTCTTATTCTTCTTAAGAACATTCCAATAGTCCAGGTAATGTTCTTTGAAATGGTAAGAAACGAACTGCCAGAATGTAAGATAGACTCTATTGCAAATGGCGACTTGGGAGTTGAAGAGGTATATACCCAGTTATCGAATTCAAATAACATCTTCACTTCCAGTGCAGTTGAGGGTCGTACGCTGCTTTCGATAATCATTTCTGATGATAAATTAGATCAGGAAGTGAAGGTGCAAAATGATGATAGACAAGCTCGTTACGATGGAGTAATACTATGTAATCCTTCCTGGCTATTCATCGTGGAAAATAAACCTTCTCGAGAGAATATATGGCTTGGTCAGTTAAATCCAAACGTTTCAGAGGAAACTGATATCAACATAATAGATAAGCCATGTTGTTTATCGTGGAGGGGAGTTATCTCAGGTTTAAATTCTCTAATTCAAAATAACATGGTAACCGGACTTGAGAGGGTTTTAATTGAGAACTTTATTGAGTATGTAGACAACGAATACTCTTGGATTAATCCTTATACAACTTTTGGAGTTTGTAAAAGCAATTTGTACCTATTAAATAAGCGTTGTATCTTGGTAATGGCCAATTGCAAACTTCCAGGAATAAGTTCTGAAGTTAAATACCATAGAGGTTGGAAGTATTATATCGAAAGTGGCAGAAATACAGTTAAGCAAATTGCTTTAGATGCAAATCAAGTAGCTTCCGATTGGACAATTGATCTATGGATGTATGCCGGAGATACCATGAACTCAGCCAGAGAAACATTTGAGAAGCTTGATATAAATAAATTATTCGAGTTACAGACTCAAGGCTTTGAGATATCAAAGAATTTTCATATTTCATACCGCTCAAGTAACTTATTGTGGTTTGACGGTAGTCTAACAATTGAAGAGTATTTAAGATTCTGGAAAAGAGAATACAAAACTTTAAAGCAGGTCAAAAGGGCAGATTTCAGTACATTATTTGATACTCTTGAGCAGAATCAGATCATCGTAACAGAAGATAGAAGTATGATTCAGGAAAAAATCTTAACTAAGAACTATGACAAACTCAATATTTGCCCGGGTTTTCTTGTTAAATATACCTGGCCCAGTCAAACAGCAATAAGTCTTGATAAAAGTAATAATTTTGAAGCTGATTTTAGAGATAAAGTTAAGGCTGTATTTGGTGCCTTTGGCGGTATCTAATCCATCATTAAAGGTGGTTTTTATGTTTTCAGGGCTTCATTTATTCTCTTGGTCCGGCAATCATTCCATCAAAAGATATCAAAACAGGGAACATCTACCCAAGCGAGCGTGTATGGTGTCATTTTGATACCATTATCATATTTCTAAAGCTAGGGATTTAACAAAGAAAAGAATGGAAAATTTATTTAGAGGAGGGGTAGATCAATGGAAATAACTTTTCAGCAAGTGTGAGGAATTCCCGTGCGAAAAAGGTATACCGGAACATATCAGAACCGCTTGGATTGACGGTAACAATTACATAAGAAATCACGGTTTTGAAAAGTATCTTGAGGAACATAAACACATAGCCCACTATATCGGTTGTTATAATTCCGATATGAATAATTATTCTTAAAAGGAGTAACGCAATGAGTGATGAATTAAAAAACATACTTATTAAGTTTTCGGAATCAGGTTGGGATTTAATTGATGTCCCCGCAAGAGAATATCTAAATGGTACAGGTAATAAAGAAACATTGATTACAGCTATAAAACAGGCAGACGAAGAGTGTGGTAATTGTGGTTGTGAATTTGACGCTCTCTATAAAAAAGCATTAGCAATTTTATGCACAGTATGAGCATTATGGGGTGTTAAAATATTTTGATTGTGTTTCGCAGGATTATCCATATTAGACGTAGAATAAGCGCACTATTTGCATAGAGGATAGGGCCTATGTGTGGAAGATTGACATTGACCTTAACAGGGGAACAAGTGGCAGAAATCGTAAATATTGCCGAAGAAATAGATTGGAAAGCTCGGTATAATATTGCTCCTATGCAACCGGTTCCTGTGGTAGTTAATGACGGGGAAAACCATCTGAGACTATTCCAAGCCTAACTGTTCCTTGATCTGATCTTTGAGACGGTAAGCAGCGGGAAGGGGATCTCCCAGTGCTTTCTCCATCCCGGCGTAGTCCAGAAAGTATTCATCAATAGAATATTGCTCCACCAAAGGGGAGAATTCCCGCAGCACGTCTCCGAAAGCAGTGCTGCATTGCATATACAAATAATAGTTGGGCGGGACAATAATCAGTTCGGGACATTTTGATTTGGCTTCATAGACCGATTGCCCGGCTTGAATACCAAATTTCTTGGCAGGAATGGATTTGGTTAACACGATACCGTGCCTGGTTTCCGGATTACCGCCAACAATTGCTGGAACGGTACGTAAATCCAAAGGATCACCATGCTGAAGACGGTGAACCGCTTCCCAAGATAAATAGGCTGAATTGGCGTCGACATGGAAAATAATCCGCCTGCTCAAAGATTAGTCACCTCTAAATCTTATACAAAAACCATTTGCCGGTGCTTGGCTCAAACTTTAATTCAAAGATTTTCAAAGCTCCGTTAATAGTACTCTGGCAGCGGAACGTAATCATTTTGTTGCCGGCTAATTTCTCTTCGGAGCGAAAACACACTTGTTCCACGGTAATGATAGAAGGGGAATCATTCTCCATAATCCTGAACTTTAACGGTGTGGACATTCCGTCAAGCTTAAAAGAAGCTATCACTTCAATAGGCTGCATTATGATTTTCATAGCATTCCCCCCGTACAAGTTAAAACTCAGTAAAATAATACGAACAAATGTTCGTATTAAGATTATAGCCCAGCAATGCGCTAATGGCAAGATTTCTTGGATGGAAATATTAGTCATAACATAAAACATATCATGATAACTGATGAGAGGGAGCGAAAAACAAAATATTAATAAAAAAGAAAAACTGACGTTCTTGTATAGATTTGTTCTACTTAAAATTGTGACATATGTGATATTATAGAGATATAAAAAACGGTGCTAAAATCTTTGGGAAAATATTAGCTGCACCAGAAATGGGGCCGTATACATTGGTCAATTCGATAGGCAGTGAAGCTGAACAATATCAACCGAGTATTCCCGCACGCCCTTTGCTTAAATGGGCGGGTGGTAAGACACAAATGCTCAATGATATCTTACCTAAGATTCCCACTTCGTATGGTCGATATATAGAGCCATTCGTTGGTGGAGGAGCGCTTTTCTTCGCGCTTAATCCTTCCGATGGAGTTATTGCAGATAGCAACCCCGAGTTAATTAATATGTACAGGCAAGTAGCAGATCATGTTGATGAAGTTATTACATACCTTCAAACTTACAGCAATACAGAAGAAATGTTTTATGCGGTCAGATCACTTGAATGGCATGAGCTTTCACCACCTGAGGCAGCAGCAAGGACAATCTACCTGAATAAAACATGTTTCAATGGATTATATAGAGTAAATAAAAAGGGGCAATTCAATGCCCCCTTCGGTCGATATAAGAACCCAAAGATTTGTGATTTTGAGGCTTTATATGCAGCATCTGCTGTTTTGCAAAGAGCTACAATTGTGTGTGCAGATTATCTACAAGTTTTAAAAGACTATGCAAAGCCGGGTGACCTTGTTTTTCTTGACCCACCATATCTTCCTATATCAGAGTACTCGGATTTCAAAAGATACACAAAGGAACAGTTTTATGAAGAAGATCATGTAGAACTTGCGAATGAGATAAAGCGGCTTCATGATTTGGGCTGCCATGTAATTCTTACAAATTCCAACCATCCATTAGTACATGAGCTTTATGGAACGTTTAATATTGAGGTTATACAAACCAAACGATACATATCTTGTAATGGTAATAGTCGTAAGGGGGAGGATGTCATTGTTGCAATTCCTCCGAAAAGGAATATTGTTCTGTCGGTTGAGCCGAAGCCCTTGCCAGCCCAGGTAGCCAAATATCCATCAACCCGCTTTATGGGTTCTAAGAGTAAGTTACTATTACAGATATGGGACATTGCTTCACAGTTTAAATTTGATAGTGTTGTAGATCTGTTCGCGGGATCGGGTATTGTGGGGTACATGTTTAAAGCTCAAGGGAAAACAGTTATCAGTAATGATTACATGGCAATGTCTGCAACCTTTGCTAAAGCCATGATTGAGAACAATTCGGTTATTCTTCCACGAAGTGAAGCACAAAAACTACTGATAGATTCACAGGAGTCTGATCATTTTGTTACTAACACTTTTACCGGACTATATTTCACTGATCATGATAATGCGCTTATTGACACCTTGCGTACAAATATCAAAGCTATCCGAGATCCATATAAACGTGCGATAGCTATGTCTGCATTGATCCGTGCGTGCATTAAAAAGCGAGCTCGTGGCATTTTTACCTATACGGGTGATCGCTATAATGACGGTAGAAAAGATCTGAAAAAATCTCTTGAAGAGCAGTTTATGGATGCTGTAACTGTCGTAAATAACTCTGTTTTTAATAATGGGAAGGTTAATAAAGCAAAAAACAGTGATGCCATGAAGCTGCGAATTGATAAGTCAGACTTGGTGTATATTGACCCACCATATTATTCTCCTTACTCTGATAATGAGTATGTACGCCGTTATCATTTCGTCGAAGGTCTCGCTCGAAATTGGGAAGGTGTTGAAATACAGCAGCATACTCAAACCAAAAAGTTCAAGTCATATTCTACGCCCTTTTCAACGAGGAAAGGTGCTGCCAATGCCTTCGGCCTTTTATTTAAAAAATATGCTAATAGTATAATTATCGTTTCCTATTCATCAAACAGTTTACCAACGCTTGATGAAATGGTTTCCATTCTCTCCAAACACAAGGAACACGTAGAAGTTATACCTGTGGATTATCGGTATTCTTTTGGCAACCAGGGTAACCGTGTGGGAGACAATAAGAACCAAGTGCAAGAATACCTTTTTGTGGGATATTGAGGAGATATAGCTATGACACTTTGGTACATAGGTAACACATCCGTCAGAAGTGCATTCCGATTACGTGATGGTTTGGTTGCACTTTCAACGTCTTACCTACAAGGCAATATGCGAGGTCAAGATGGTGACCGCGCTTTCCGAGAATTACTGGGGCAGCATGGCATTGTTTCGCTTGGAACAGACGAAACAAACAGCGTTGGACGTAAATGGCGATCAGCTCTTGGAAAGTTGGGGTTTCTGTACCCGGAGATACCTCGTTCTTCTACAATTCGTCAAGAAGACGTTGGAGCAATGGATACTATTACACCCAATGGATGGCGACTGATACGATCGGAAACTGTGCCTGCTATGCAGGAATGCTTTTTGCGATCTTTAGCAGCGCAATTTATGCCGATTCAAAATGAGGATAGACAAACAACTTGGTTTTCGCCTCTGCGCCATACTTTAGCAGTCCTTCTTGAGTTGGAACGTCAAACTGGAGAAGCATATGTAAGCTTTATTGAGATGGCACTTATAGTTCAGGCGACGAGTAGCGCAGACAATATTGCTACTGTAGTAGCAAACATTATTACTTTAAGGAATGAGAGAAATGCTGCTGCCTCAAAACGTCGATTTGATTCAGTAAAATATGAAGAAGCAGGAAATACATTTGGTCTAATGCCAGCGACCTTTCGCGACTATGCAGATGCCAATCTCCGGTATTTAAAAGCTACCGGCCTTGTCCAAAATAGAGGACGAGGTATAGCTTTAGTACCTGAAAAGCGTCTGTTTGCAGAGTTAATGGCAAGAGATATCTCTGCACCAGCTAGCGAGCTTGAAAGGTATACTACCTTGTGTAATGGGGCACAGCTCCCGACCGACACTCAGGATGCAGCGTTGAATGTGCTTCATGATTTAATTGCACAGTTATCACGTATGGGGATCCCGTTTATACTTGGGGACCGGCCAGTAAATACGCCAGCTGATATCGCCATTATACGGCACGAAATTGAAGATATTATTTTTAAACAAAAAGAAGAAATTTATGCTAGAGAGCAAGCCGACCAATGGGAAGAAATTGCTACTTACATTGATCTCATCGCTTCACGTAGAGATCGTCGCCGCATAGATGAGGAAAACGAGATAGTTATCCCTCGTAGTGAGACCCCTGCCTATCTAGAGTGGATATTATGGCGGGCTTTCTTGGCTATTGATAGTTTAGAAAACAAACCATATGAAGCCAGGCGTTTTAAGGTTGATCAGGACTTTTTACCGGTTGGCACTGCTCCTGGAAATGGCCCGGACTTGATTATGGAGTTTCGTGATTTCGTTATAGTTATTGAAGTTACTTTGACAGAAAGTTCAAGACAAGAGGCGGCAGAAGGGGAACCTGTCCGTCGCCATGTGGCTGATCTTATGAACCACTATACCGAAGCTAATGGGAAACCAGTTTATGGCCTGTTTATTGCAAACAATATAGACTCTAATACTGCAGAAACATTCAGAATTGGTGTGTGGTATTCCCGAAGTGATGAGAGAATGCACTTGCAGATTATTCCAATAACAATTTCACAATTTAATTCATTTTTTAAGGCTTTGTTTACTACAAACAATGCCACACCAGAAGCTGTAATAAACTTAATGAATGATTGCGAGCAATACCGAGCAGGCTGTGAAGCCCCTGAGTGGAAAAATATGATCAGCCAGACTATTGAACGAACAGTTTCTGGTATGGTCGCTCAATAACGAAATGAGTATTTATACAATATCCAAGATATAATAAAAAACCTTCATTAATAATATAAACAGTTTCGACTTTTACTAAGTTTATTATTAAGGAATTACTTTACAAAATCGCCAGAAAAGTGTGCTAATAACATTTTGGTGATTTTTGTTATTTTGTGGTTGATTTTGCTATTATAGAAGGATATAAAGGGAAAATGTGGAATTATCATATAGATATGCTTAAATAGCCTATCTCTTAAGTAATAACAGCTTGTTTCATTTTACTAACGATAAACAGGATGGATGATAGTGGAGATAAAAATCCATGATTAAAATACCAATTACATTTAATTCTGATGAAAAAGGTTACCTTGATCGAGAGTGTCCGAACGAAAATTGCCTTTTTGCGTTTAAAGTTTACATGGACGATTGGAAAGAAAAAATCTCTGATGAAGAAGTACACTGCCCAATGTGCGGACATGTTGACACATCTGACAAGTGGTGGACACAAAAGCAGCTTGAAGATATGCGTAGAATAACTCAAAGCTTTGCCATGGAGTATATTCATGAAGAATTAGACAAAACCTTCAGAGATTTAGAACACAGTACGCGTCATAATAAGTTTATGAAATTTACATATAAACCCGGTAGTAGAACCAGTTTTAATAACAATCCTTTGGGACAAAGCAAAGAATGGGAGCAAGAAATACAATGCCCTCAATGCTATACACATTATAGTGTAATTGGCTCAGCCTATTTTTGTCCTTGCTGTGGTTTTAATGCGATTGAAGATGTCATTGATGAATCTTTAGATACGATTGTAAAAATGATAGAGTCCTTGTCAGAGATGGAAGAGCTATTGACACAGTCTTTTGGAAAAGATAAGGCTATAACAATGTGCCGAGCTATGCTTGAAGGTAGTTTAGGGGATGTTGTTTCAGCTTTCCAAAAATTTGCTGAAATGAAATACAAATCGTTATCCTGCAAAGTAGCACGGGTTAACGATTTTCAAATAGTGGAAAAAGGAAGTAATTTATTTCAAGAAGCAACAGGAAAAGGTTATGACGAGTGGCTTACGAAAAATGAAATTTCTGAAATGACTTTAATGTTTCAAAAACGGCATATTTTCGAACACAACGGTGGCATCGTTGATGAAATGTATATGAGGAAGTCAGGTGATTCCTCATATAAAATTGGTCAAAGGTTAGTACTTAGAAGAGAAGATACGTTAAAATTGATTCAAATAGTTAAAACACTATGTGTAGGAATTAAAACATTATCATGAAAATGATTCAACAAGTTTGATTAAGACATCTTTTGTTACTGACAAGGAGATTACCTTATGTCTATAAGAAAAATTCGGATATGTAATTTTAAGTGCTTTAAAGGCGAATTTATTCTTGAAGTTAATGAAGGTATTAATATTCTTGTTGGAAATAACGAAGCGGGAAAATCAACGATCCTAGAAGCTATAAATATTGCTCTTACGGGTTTATATAATGGTAGACATATTAAGACGGAATTGTCGCAGTATATGTTCAATAATGAAGTTATATCTAATTATATTGAATCAATAAGCAAAGGTGAAAAAGTATTGCCTCCGAGCTTTATTATAGAACTATATTTTTCTGAAGGTACATGCCCTTTGTTTGAAGGCAATGGAAATGCTGAAAAAACGAAAGCTGAAGGACTTATGCTCAAAGTTGAGTATAACGAAAAATACAATGATGAGTATGAATCCTTAATTACTTCACGCGATTTGTTAAGTTTGCCGATTGAATATTATGACGTGGTTTGGGAGTCATTTGCACGGCAAGCAATTACTAGCAAGGGTATTTTGATGAAATGTGCCATGATCGACTCAACAAGTAGCAGGTTTCAGAATGGTTCAGATGTCTATATTTCAAGAATCATAAGGAATCTATTGGATTCTGATGATATTACTCATGTGGCGCAGGCTCATAGAAAAATGAAAGAAAACTTCATGAGTGACAGTTCGATAGCAGAGATCAATAAAAAAATTAATACACTGCCATCAATTACAAAAAAGAAAATCGAACTGAGTGTTGAACTGGGAACCAAAAGTGCTTGGGAAAGTAGCTTGATAACCCAACTTGATAGCATCCCGTTTAGCAATATCGGCAAGGGCGAACAATGCGTCGTCAAAACGGAATTAGCCTTATCGCACAAGAAAGCTCAAGAAGCAAATATTATTTTACTTGAGGAGCCTGAATGCCATCTTTCACATACAAAACTGAATCAATTAATTTCCGCAATTGAAGCTAAGTATAATGAAAAACAAATCATTATCTCCACCCACAGTAGTTTCGTTGCAAATAAACTTGGACTTGATAATATCTTATTACTTAACCAGCAAAAAGCAATTCGGTTCTCGAACTTAAAGTCAAACGAGTTTTTCAAAAAGATTGCCGGGTATGATACGCTTCGGCTCATTTTATGTGAAAGCGCTATTTTAGTCGAAGGTGATTCGGATGAACTTGTTGTTCAAAGGGCATATATGGACTTACATGACGGTAGGCTTCCGATCCAAGACGGAATTGATGTTATTTCGGTGGGTACGTCGTTTTTGAGATTTTTAGAGATAGCCGATTTATTATATAAACAGGTTACAGTTGTCACAGATAATGATGGTGATATCGAAGCAATAAATAAAAAATATGTAAACTATATTGGGGAAAATCTGAAACCTTACGTCAAATTATGCGTGGACTTAAATGTTGATACGGGATCTTTGGTAATTGGGAAACAAGCTTATAACTACAATACGCTTGAACCAAAATTACTTAAAGCAAATAATCTTACTCTATTTAATAAAGTGTTGGGAACTTCTTACAAGAAAGAAGATGATTTGCGTATATATATGAAAAATGAAAAAACGGAATGTGCCTTAAAAATATTTTCGAGCTCCGAAAAAATTAATTATCCTGATTATATTTCAAAAGCTGTTAAAGACAATGAATAATAAGTTGATTATTGCTGCGGCAGGCTCGGGGAAAACAACATATATCGTAGAACAAGCACTTATGGTTAAACATTCAAAAGTGTTGATTACCACTTTCACCGAAGCAAACAGTAAAGAGATACTAAAGAAATTCATTGAAGTTAACGGTGCGGTTCCGCCAAATGTCATGATACAAACATGGTTTTCTTTTCTGTTACAGCATGGCGTAAAACCTTTTCAAGGGGTGCTAACGGAACATAGAATAAACGGTATTTTGTTGGTAAATACAAAATCAGCGGTTAAATATTTCTTTAGGGGTAAACCGATTTGCTTTCCCGAGACCGATGTTAATATGCATTATTTTGATCCCCAGTACAGACTATATACCGATAAATTATCGAAATTTGCTTTTCGTTGTAACGAAAGAACAAATGGTGATGTGATAAAGAGAATCTGTAAAATCTATCAATATATTTTTATTGATGAGATTCAGGATATGGCTGGTTATGACTTGGATTTGATCAAGTGTTTAATGCAAAATGCAGACAATTTATTGATGGTAGGAGATCCTCGCCAAGTTACATATCACACACATGATGAGCAAAAAAACAAATCATATATTAACGGTGCAATAGATAAATATATTCAAGAAAAATGCGAAGGAATATCGTGTAAAATCGACATATCTTCACTTAAACACTCTTATAGAAATAATAATAAAATTTGTATATTTGCAAACAGCATTTTTCCGGAATATGAGGCTTGTGAGTCAAAGAGCGACAAAACTAGCGAACATGACGGAGTTTTTTTATTAAAATCATCTGATGTGGATGAATATTTGAAGAAGTTTAGACCGGTACAGCTAAGAGATAGCGTTAAAACACTAGTAAATATTAATTATCCCGCTATTAACATCGGTGAATCAAAAGGGCTAACTTTTGAAAGAGTGTTGCTTTATGCCACAAAACCAATGACTGATTGGATGAGAAACCATTCTACAAGTTTGAAAGACCAAAGCAAATCGAAATTTTATGTTGCCGTAACAAGGGCAAAATTCAGTACTGCAATAGTTTTTGATTATAGAGATAATGAAACTATTGAAGGATGTGAAAAGTATTAATATATAATTTCAAATTAAAAAACAGCTTCTAATAAGGACTTACCATGCTAAAAAACAAAAATTCTTTTCAAAAAAGTATGATACTTGTCTCCTTTTGTTTAATAGTAAAACGTAAATAAATACTAACTATGAGGGGTACTGTCCTAGCATTAATGAGAGGGTGATAATGTGGGTGGTAAAGAATCTATACGAGGTTTTCTCTATCAAGGCTTTGCATCTGTGCTAGAGGCATTAACGCAAGAGTTCTGGGACAAAATTTATGTAGAATACCCAATAGGAAATAAAGTAGATATAGCTCTTGAATCACAAGGGAGTCTAATAAAATCGATACAAGTAAAATCATCCATAAATCTATTTAATAAAAGTAGTATAGTGGCATGGATGAATGAACTTGCGACAGAAGCACCATCCAAGGAATACTCGATTTTTCTTATTGGTTCATGCGATGAGGATGCAAATACTTTTATAAATGCTATATCATATTATAAAACAGGGGTTATACCTGAAAAATCCAGAAAATCCTTAGAAGGCTTCGATACAACTTTTTTTGATACACATAATATAACAATTACTGTGCTACCTTTTGATGAATTAATTTTACAAAGCATTACCAGAGATGCACTACATAAATATTTATCCTTTAAAGAATTTAGATTGGATTATAAATGTTTAGAACTAATTGCAGCATCGGTAATTTTTACTCAGATGCTACTAGGAACAAAAGGAAAGAACATTTCAAAGGTAGATTTTGATAAAAGAATATTTGATTGGATAGACCTTACAAGCGGGGGCATGTTAAAAAGTGTTTTTCAACATGCTAAACTTGAGTTAGTTTTTTATAATCAAGAAACAAATGAATACTCACCAACTATGCCGGAGTGCAATATTACTAAGTACTATAGTTATAAAAAATATTTGCAGAGTTGTAGAGATAATTGTTTTAACTTAATTAGGGATATAGATAGCATTAAATTACCAACCCACGATACTGAGGAGTTAAAAGAAAAGGAAAATGAGATAATCGCAATAAATGAAATAAATCCTGAACCTCAAAGTCTTATCAGTTCAGGTATGCTTAAGAATTTGGTTCCTCATAATAGTACGAGTTTTATACCAAATATTCTTGAACTTTTTAGTAGCTATGCTGAAATTCCCGATACAAAGAAAGAAGATTATATCAGAGAAATTAAAGAATTATTTGATCTTGAAATAGAAAAAGAATTTTTCTTTGTTGGTAACTTAAAAAAGGAAGTGAACCTTGGCACTTTTGGAAACACATCATATAAATACCATGGTAGTGATGTTGAAAAACAAAAACATGATTTAATAATTGATTTACAGTGTGAAATTGCCATATATAAGATATTAATTGATTTTATAAACAATATTAGAATGTGCTGCGCTCTTCCAATAGCTATACATAATATAAGTGAAAACCCTGATAAAAACATTACTGTTAAACTTTTTATAGATAAGTCTTCTGTCGGGCTTTTTCAAGGAAATCAATATCCTACAAATGATTTTATTCAGTACATGGCAGAGCCTTTCTGCAAAGAAAACGGGATTATTAGCAGTGTATTTGGATTTAAAGCGGATAGTAATGTATCTGTAGAGCCAAAAAATCAGAGTTGGTACAAACCTAAAAATCACAATGGTACTTATGAATATACATCTGAGAATTTTTATACTGAACTAGACACATACATTGCACAAAACACCTATGACGACAAAGATTTTTACATTATTGAACTCAAACTTGAAAACGACTTACGCCCCAAGGAACTTAAATTTCTTAATAAGATTATCTTAATTCAATCACCGAAAGACAACTTAGAAATTAAATATAAAATATTATCTAATAATACAGATGGCTCAAATGAGGGAGTCTTAATAGTAACAAAATCTGATAGTCAGTAAATCTGAAGTTTTGAACATCATAGGTGTATTATAATAACTCAATGAAAAAGAACGACACTATGAACTTGTTAATTGCATGTTTATGGAAATAGAAAGGTAATACTAAAATTGAAATCTGTTAATTTATTGTCTTTGATTAATGCAAACAAAGATCTGCAAGAAACGGTTTTTGAGTTATACAAAGATAATTTTGCAATAAAAATTAAAGATAACGAATTAAATGATTTGGAGCTTTTTGTGAGTAATATTTTTGCTAGCACTAATAAGCTGATAGTATTTGATGAATTTTTTGTGGGATTTACAATAAACCAAATCAGTAAGGAGTTTGACCTTTTAAGGTTTGGCAAAAATTACATAATTAATATTGAGCTAAAAAATGAGACAACTAATGAAAAGATCCAAAAACAACTCAATAAGAATAAGTATTATTTGAGTTTTTTAGGAGTAGAAGTCTATTGTTTTACCTTTGTTGCTGGAATCAATAAGCTATTTATACTAAAAGACGATGGCAGCATCGAAGAAACCGACCTTAATTATTTAATTACTTTATTATATAAGCAGGAACTAGCGTATATCGAAGACGTAAACAAACTGTTCGATCCAACTAATTATTTAGTGTCTCCATTTAACTCAACCGAAGCATTTATTAATAATAGATATTTTTTAACCGATCATCAAGAAAGGATTAAGAATGAAATAGCAAAATTATGCGCTAGTCCGGGTAATGCTTATATCTCAATACATGGATCTGCCGGAACCGGTAAAACGCTTTTGACTTATGATATCGCAAAAGAATACATATCCAATTCAAATAAGATTTTAATAATTCATTGTGGAAGTTTAAATAGCGGTCAATATTTGCTAAAGACGGCACATAAATGGCCAATTACTTCAATTAAATTATATAAAGATTATGACCTGAAAACATATGATATCATATTTATTGATGAAACCCAGAGAATATATACGCACCAATTGGATGATATATTAGAAGAAATAAAAGATAATAACACTAAAATTATCTTTTCTTATGATTCTCAGCAAACCTTGTCATCATATGAAATAAGAAATAATATACCAAAATACATTTCGAAAAAACTTTCACCGCACGAATTCAGATTAACCGAAAAAATTAGAACGAACAAAGAGATCGCTTCATTTATTAAAAATTTGTTCGATCTTTCAAAGAAGAATCCGAATCAAAATTACGAGAATATTGATATCCAATATTTTACTGATCCAGAAGATGCGAAGAAGTATATTGGTTATCTTGATAATAAAGGATGGAAGGTTATTAATTTTACTCCATCAAGATACCATACATACCCATATGAAAAGTATCAAAAAAACGACGAAGATAATGCGCATAAAGTAATTGGACAAGAATACGATAATGTGGTCGCCGTAATTGATCGACATTTTTATTACAAGGACGGGAAATTAAATACTTGGGGTTATTCTACAACTCCTTATTATCATCCAACAAAAATGCTTTTTCAAATCGTAACCAGAACAAGAAAAAAGCTTTCTATTATAATAATCAATAATGAAAGATTACTTGATCAATGTTTAAGGATATTACAAAACAAAGTTTAGTAAAACGTCAAAAAGCTAACAGTAATAACTAAGATTTTCATTATCCACATAACGGTTTAACAACAATCGTGTATATCGTGTATAATCGTGTAAGAACGTGTAATTTTGCGATTGTGAGCGTGAGATTGTCTCAAAGGTGACGTCCAAACACAGTCGAGGCGAGGAGGCACATACCTCTCCTAATTATTGCGTAAATGTATAAAACTAAGACCTCCTACCCTCCTAAACGGCCCCCTTCTCCGATTCCTTGCCCCTGTGCCCTGGGCCTTGCTACACAATCTATAAAAAGTACAGGATGTATGTTAGAAGAAAATTAATAACGACAAAAACTAGACCATTCACAAAGTACTATAAAACCCATGCTTTCGGTATATGTCAGAGAGATTGCATCGCTCGAAGAAGTGATAGAAGAGTGCCTGTCCGGGAACATTGTTTTATTGATCAATGGTTCATCAGGGGCATTGGCCATGACTGGGGGCGGCGAGAGCTGCAGTGTGGAAATGCCGCAGAAGATTCCGTGGTCCGAGGACTAAGAGAAGGATTTACAGAAAGGATTCTTACCAATATTACATTGATTCGCCGAAAAGTTGAACAATTCATTGAAGATGACCCTTTTACCGTCTTTGCAACAATCGGCAATACGGAAAAAACCCGACATTGTTTCAGCTAAAATGCTGGAAGGGCGAATTGCGATTCTGATCGACAGTACCCCCTTCGTCCTGAAAATTGGCAATTACAAATTAGTTTTGAAAAAGTGCCTGCTAGATGTCCCCAATCGCCGTATAACTTTTCCCGTTTGACGGCGTCCTGTCCTATGTGTATTGATTGAAACAAGATCATGTGGACTTCGATGCGACTTACAATCTAAAATTCATTCTTAGTGTATAAAAGGTAAAAAAGTTTATAAAGTTCCGGATCATAAAATTCTTTTTGCCTTTTCATAATTTCAAATGCAGTTTCTGCTTTCATAGCCCTACGATAAGATCTATCACTTGTTAAAGCATCGAAAGTATCTGTGATCCTTATAATTCTTGCTCCTAAAGGGATGAATTGCCCTTTACGTCCATAAGGGTATCCGGTTCCATCAAAGTTTTCATGATGGTACAAGATATTAATTGCTATTTCTTCCGGATAACCAATTTTTTTTACTTCTTTGTAACTCAAAATAGAGTGGGTCTCAATATGCCTTCTTTCTTCACTTGTTAAATTACCTGGTTTATTTACAATATCCTGGGATAAAAAAGATTTACCTAAATCATGAAATAATGAGGATATATAATACTTACTTTTATCTTCTTCCGATAAACTTAAAAAATCAGCTAGGCGTTTACTCATATTTGCGACTCTAATAGCGTGTCTGAGATCCCTTAAATATATTACATCCGACATAATTTTCTCCTCTCAATAAATATGAACTTGTCTTTAAGTGCGCATTATTCCATAGAATTTCATTATTCGTTGCAACCTCTCTAAGAAGTTTAAGTATTGTGAATAATGCTGATATATATTGATATAAACACGTGCATTTGACAAAGTTAAACCCCGGTCACACCGGGGTCTAGTTTTATTTTGTGCATTCTGCAGCTTGGAGTTTGGATTACCAGGGCATCAAATCATCAAGAAGTGATGAATTACACTTAAAATCTATTCGGCATAGAGCTGCCAATAATTTTGTGCTTATACCCTTTAATACACAATCATACTAGGCTGATTTGTTCTGAATATTGTAACCTAAACATCCACCCTGGCATTTCTTCTCCTGCCAGAATCTACACCCACCACATTCTTTAAAGGCGGGATTAAAAAAACGTTTGCTATCGATCTCACGAATAAAGAATTCTTGAATTTTCGCAACGGTATCGAAATCTTTAATATTTACGGAAAGATAATCCTCAAAGACAAAACAACGCGCTACACTTAAATCCGGTCGTATATCCATTACCGGCCGACACATTTCTCTATGAACAAGGTCAAAACCGGAATAAATGAAATTAACAAGTTCCTCATTTGAAAAGATACACTTTGGAGGGTTGTTACAGTCTATATGGGGCATAATTCCATTTTCATGACATGAGTCCAAGAACTCGACCAAACGAGGGACATAACTTTCATAATGCTGAAGAGTCCCGGCTTGATTATTATTAGACGGGACCGTGATACTATAACGAATGGTTTTTAAGTTTAACTTCTTGCTCTCTTCAATAATATAACTGTAATCAAAATGAGGCTCAAAAATATTAATACCGAGCGTTACACGAGGCTCGATATTTCTTCTTCGGTATTCGAAAACCATATTTTCAACATTATTGACAGTTTTGCTATATATGTTTTCGCCGATTACTTTTGGGCCATTAAGATTAATTAAGAAAGATACTTTGGGGTGGACAATGGAATGGCTCAACTTCTGATCCAGAGCAAGGGCATTAGAAAATAATTGAATCTTATGAAAGAAAGGATCTTTAATTCCGTCATTAACCCATTGCTCGAATTTCGGGTGCAAGGTTGGCTCCCCCCCTAGAAGCCTTAATTCCGAATGCCCGGATCTTTTAAAGAAGTCAAGAATGTAAGCGTAATATTCATCTGAGATATTAACCTTGTTTTTGGGGTCACAGTTTGCAAAACAATAGGAACACTTTAAGTTGCAATAGTTATTTAACATTATATTCATTCTAAAAAACTCCTCAATAATTTATGAAATTAACTTTTATCTCTTTCGAAAAATGCAATCGCGGCTTAATAAGCGTTATATTCATCATCTCGTAATAACACTTTGGAATGTCTTAACATTTGTTACCGTTACGGCATTTGCAGATCCGGTACTGTTTCTTGCTGTTACGGTAAAGGTAATTGGTTGCCTTGCTGTGCCAGCAGGTACGTTATAACTACCCACCCACGTATTACCGGATGTATTAACAAACGTTATAGTCGTCGAATTTAGAGAATTTATTGCTGTAACCTGAGTAACAGTACCCGCGGTCGTTGCTGTAATTTGAATTGTCGTCCCAGGAAAAGCTACAGCTTGAACACTGGCTGTAACTGTCGGCGGCGGTACATAGTTATCCCAATTACCCCAATTGTAGTAATTGCTATAATTGTAATAATTGCTGTAATTATAATAATTGCCATAATTACTGTAATTGCTGTAATTAGAGTATTGGCTGTATTGGGAATAGGTTTCGGTATGGTTTTGCCAGTTGGTATGGTTTTCCCAAACACCGGCATTTGAATAATTGGCATTCCAATTGACATAATTACCGTAAATATTGTTATAAACATTCGTATAAGCCCCATAATTTGTGTAATTACTCCAACTTGACTGAGGCCAGGTCCATTGAACCCAGGCAAAGGCTTTCTCCGGCTCAAGCGAAAACTTCAATCCCCATGATGTTGAATATTTGCCATCCTTAGAATGCGGCCGGTCAGGATAATTATTTCCAATGACATCTTGAGTTATTGAGGTATGAAGGATGCTAAGTGAAACAAAAGCAAAGAGTAATTTTTTTAATCGCGTATACGTTCTTGACATTTCAATCACCTGCAGCACAAGATAGATTATTTGTTGTATTTTTGGCCAGCACATATTTTTCAATCAAAGCGGCTTTATGAAAGCAGTAATCACAGGCAGCACCGCACTGGGAAGAACACTGCGGTTTATTTTTTATAAAATGGTTAATATCAGGCATGTATTCAATGACTTTATTCATTCTTAAAGTCCCATATTGACTGAACGCTGTGTTCATAAAACGAGAGTTATAAGTATTGTAAAACTCGTTGAGCGCATATTCTTTGTCCGTTGCTCCAATCATGTAAGCCCGAATCTTATTTAATAATTCGGGCTTTGGATGGTCCCTGCCAACTAGCTTAATACTATTAGCTCCGGCTTTTTCTAATTCAGTTAATTCCCAAGGATAAATTATTCTGTTTAGAACCATTTGAATAGCGGGGTTACAGCCTGTTATTCGGTCACAGATAAACTTCGGAAATTCACGGAAGACCGGGCTGCATCGATGAATATTTTCCTGCCTGCCAAACAGAGTATAATGAATATTCTTTGTAGGGCAGCCATAGATACAAGCTTCATCTGCCATAAGTTCTAAACCGGTTTCCGGAAATAACTTTTTAAATGACTCGATAAAAGCAAAATCTTTATTCAGATCAGAAGCAGGAATAATATTGGAAATTCCTAAATTTTCAACAACATACTTTGCTTGGGTGATCGAACGGATATCCATCATCGTTGAAGCATTGACAGATAACCCATTGAATTCTTCCTTTAAAAAATCAGCCAGAAGCTGGCTGCCCACGGTTATGCTTCTAACGCCTATATCGGCAAGATGGCTGACAAACTGCTTGAACTGAGGGATATTGGATTCGAAATCATAAAGCGAAATGGTTGAAATGCTATTCATTAAATAAATGAACTCGATATTATTCTTATCGAGCTCTTGGATATACGGCCTTAAATCCTCTAAGGTAAGTATTTTGCTGTTTTCCTGAAAATTAACAGACCGGCCATGTTCAAAACCTGACTTGGCATAAGAAGTGTAAGGGAGACTGTTATAAGCAGAATGAATTTTATACTTTGTGTTTTTGCTGTTGAGATTAGATAACTGCTTTATATAATCGAAATCGAATAATAAAGGAACAGAAAAAACCATTTCTCTTGGCAGGCTCTTTAGAGAAATGGTTTGTTTTTTCTTAAATATATTGATCATACAAATTACACTCTTTTCTTAATATTTATTAAACGACTAAAAACTCCTTAAGCTTATTTTCCGCCTGAACCGGGGCATTAATAAGCTTAATCGACTCATCTAAAATCTTATCGATCATCTTGGCGCTCCGGAATTGATTCGTGAAAAGGAAATTAAGAAATCTTGGGTTATATTTAGGCATATCATCAAAATCAATTTCATTGATAACCCGAATGATATGGCTGATGACCTGTCTATGGATATAACAATTTTCAGGTTCAGGCTTATTCATCGATAAATCATATTGCAAATTATCGTTAAAGCAGCCACAGTGACAGGAAAAGTAAAAATCACAATCACTGCAGTTTTCAAGCATTCGGCGGGTACCCTCTATCCAACGTTGATGATTGGGATGATTAAGAATATCTTGGACTGACTCCATATCAAATATATTGCCGAAAGACACTGATGCGTTTTCGGGCCAGTCGCGGCCGCAGTGATAAATCGTGCCATCGGGCTGAGTTGAAAACCAATTGCTTGCGCAATCAGCAAAACTACAGGAGCCTCCGGCTTCTAACGCTGTCCGGAGATACCTTTCGCATATATCGGAATCAGCCGGTCTATAAGTATCCTTAATCCAGTAATCGAAGAATTTGCAAAGTTCTTTTGCAACAACTTTACCCTCCAAGGTATAGGAGTATGCATTTTTACTGGCTGAGAAAATGAGGTTCATTTTACATCCGATTCCCAAGCGCTTAAAATACTCGTACTCTTCAATCATGTGGTGGATGTTATCTTTGGTGAGAATTATAATGGCCCCGCCCATAATGCCGTATTTATCTGCCAAGGCCAACGACTTCATTAATTGACCGGTATTCTTGCGGGTTAAATGATTGGTTAACCCGTCAAAACTAAAGCCGGGGCGGATGTTAAATTTACTTAGCATAGCTGCATTATCATCATCGATTAAAGTTAAATTGGATTGCATACAGATATCCACATTCTTAAATTGCTGTCTGATTAAATCATTGGCTGTTTCATAAAAATCATGGTCAATCAGTAACGGTTCTCCCCCGTGCCATATCCAAGACCCAATATTTACACTTTTAAATACCTTAAGCAGTTGCTTAACAAGATCAAGCGATATTCTATTTCCTTCGGCATTCAGATCCTGGCGAAACATGACATCATAACAATATGGGCAGTGCAAATTACAAGCATGGGTAGTTTTGACAATAAGAGTTGTCGTATCGGGGTAGCCCATATTCTCAATGGCATCCATTCTTTTGAAATCAATATCGTTTTTAAAAAGATCTTTATGACGTTCAAACTGTTTTAGCGATGATGAAAACATCATCCGTTTATTATCGTCTATGACTTCCAAAATCTCCGAAGAATTCAATCCCGGCATGATTAACCGATAATTACAACTTCTGAGCTGTCTTTCATATCGATTGTTATATTTGCGAAATTGATGCAACTCATCTTTAGAAATTAAATTCATAAATTTTCTCTCCTAATTCTCTAATTGGCTTGCTTGTTCGGAATCAACTTTCCAAACACCGTTTACCTGAAGTAATATCACGCGCTCTTCATATTTGCTTACCCAATAGTTGCCGCCGTTTTTAGCTGCATTAATCACGGTCACAAACTTCAAAAAAGCGCCTTCTTGGTTGTTTAATTGAGGGATTTGATTAAAGCTGATATCTTCAAGATAAATTGATTTCACCTGTCTTGTATCCTTATTGTTTATACTTTCGGATTTAAAACTAGGGAAGTAATTATCCAATTCTTGCTGGAAATGAACTGTTGTATAATTGCTGCCCGGCATTTGGGCAGTCGATTGCAGCTGTTTGTAATCTGTTGTCCGGAATACCGATAGCCATTTTGCCCCTGCTTCATAAGCTGCCTTTTCTTTATCTGTCTTTGCAGCATCGTTTTTTAAATCAATCGGATATCCTAAGCTATACAAAGACAGGTCCGGATTTGTTACGGGCTGAGGCTTAGTATTTGTCGTTCCTGATCCTTTTTGTGCTGCTCCGGAAGTTGGTAAAGTCCCAGATTGTGAGTTATTCTCACCTTGTGGGTTATGTTTAATCTGAGATTTCTTTTCGGTTTGTGAGTTACTGTCTTCATCGGCTTTTGGCAGTTCCTTAATAGGCTGCAATTCTTTCTCGGTCTTTTGGTTGTCTGATTGATTATTATTTTGAGTTTCCGTATTCTTTACTGCAGGTTTTGTGGTCTGGGGTTGAGGAACAGCTTTTTTTGAACCGCAGCCAAATAACAATAGCGATAAAATAAGAAAAATAATTGGGAATATCATTTTATTTTTTTTATTAAACATCGTGCATTCTCCTTTCCGTTTATCCAACCGGAACCTGTTTATCATTCATTTCAATGTAAACTTTGGATAGGGTATTAACCCCTGCAGAATCCGATTTACGCCTCCCATCCATTTGGGATTCCATTTTTTCCAACTGCATAAGAACTGCAAATTTAATAAATTCAATTTTATCTAACCCTATAGAAAGGCTGAAACCTTCAGCTCTTTGATTTAAGTTATCTGATACATCAAGTTCCCATTTAACCAATTACCAACACCCCTTTTACTTATTTTTTAAATGTCTTACTACTCCCGCAACAAGAGCGATCACGCCTATTCCAAGAACAATTGGCCCAATGATATTCATAAGCTCACCTCTTTATACCATATTACAACATATATAGGAATTTTTTGGTATTATACTAAAATTTATATTAAATTGCCGAATAAGTGACTTAAAAACAGAGTTACAATAAAGGAAATGGCAATTAGAACTGCACCCCCGCCCGGAAATTCGGCCTTTTCATTAGTAAAATAATTTGTATTCTCCCCGAGAACAAACAAAGAGATTGTATCTGCTCTGACATCGGTAAGAGTCCCAGCAAATCCTTTCAATTTAATCGTTCTGATCAAAAAATAGAAAAAAGCAGAGAACATACAAATTGCTAAATTTAGGAATAATCCTGTAGGGGATAAATACAGACTTAATGCCAGTAATAACTTTGCATCTCCGCCCCTCATGGCTTTCTGCGAATATACTATCATTAAGATAAAGAACATAAAAATGTACGAAAATAAAAACGTGACGGAGAACTTATGAAAGCAGGTCATAAAAAAAATCCCCAGTAAAATACCAGGGAGAGTTATCCAGTTATATATTTTTCGTCTCCGCCAATCAGTTATCGTGCTTATCAGCAGCATCACAATCGGAATTATATAAAAAAGTTGTTCTGTCATAGACTATCCTTCCTTTATTTTTTTAGGGAGATATTCTCAATGATGCATCTTTGGCAACCTTTATCGTCCAGTAGGGAGTCGGATCAACCAGCTGGGTGAAACCCCTCCATACTTTCACCTCAACATAAGCAACATAACTGGGGTAATTAATCGCATGCCCATCGATAGGGCTTACCGCCGGTAATACGTCAGAATTATACGCATGGTAATAAAGCGTTGCTTTGTTGATTGCAATCACCGGCGATCCCGGCAACGGATCGAGGTTATTGTCTAAAGATAAATTTTTCTTCAGCATATCGAGAAATACGCTGTCCGCTTTCGCTGAGTCGATAGCCAGAATTCCTTGATTAAGCTTAGCCTGATCCGTTTGCTCCGTTGCTGCCAAGGCGGCAAACTTTACGCTGTCAATGATTCCGCGTTTCATATTTATGGCGTGATAATAGTCTGTTGCCCACCCAAATAAAGCTAAAAACAAGCCAAGGTATATTAAGACTTCAACTAAAGCGGAACCCCGTTCATTGTCTCGAATATTTTTTAATATTTTCATGTTCATCACCTTAAGGTAAATACTGACTCATAATCGTTTTCGTTACGGATATTGTCTGTGAAGCGGCCACCGGATGACCGCTCGACCAATCCGTAAAATTGCGCGGCCCTGAAACTGTTATGGTAATGTACTGACCGTATGGAATGCGGTTCGTATCGTTGCCCGATCCGGTAATCGTAAACGAATTGACATTTACCCCGGTATGGGCAAGCTGATCTCTTATCAAAGTCTGAACTTCCGTTGTTGTCCCGCCCACAATAGCAGCCCGTTCAAGTCCCAGGTTAACGGCATTAATCATTGATCCTTGCATATTATTCAAGAAAAACAGTGAGAAAAAGGCAAAGAAAATCATCATCCAAAGGCCGAAGACAATTAAGAACGAGATTAATGACGATCCTCTTTCTTGATCAGGGTTTCTTTTCCGGTTTCTAAGAAAAAGCAATAATTTGTTTTTCATAAAAATAAGCAGATAGCATGCTTTAAACATACTATCTGCCATTCTCCTTTCCTTCTGATTAAGGGGTTGTTATTCCGTTAATGCTTGTATTCATACTGGTGAGCTTTCCCTTCACGGTCGTAAACAGGGTTGCCACAGCACCGATCGTAGCGAGAACACCGCCGAAGATCCAAATGATATTCTGGATTACATCCCCACCCTCATCGTTATAAAGCGTTTTGATTAAATTGATCATGTCTTCATCACCTTTCTTAATTTAATACACTGATACCGCTTGAATCATTCGTTACTTTGCTTTTTACTGTGCCATATACGATCATGGCTAAACCGACGGTTGCCAAGATACCGCCGATGAGTAATATGATTTCTTGGGTTAAATCCCCCCTTTCATCTTTTAGTAATTCCTTTAAAATGTTTTTCACAAAATAGATCACCCCTCACATTACTTGACTTAGATTTTGATTTGCTTGCAGCAGTAATGGCACAAGGATAATGATTGGGATCATAATAAAGGGTATTGTTGTCAAAGCTTCGACAATCATTTTCCGCTTTTTATATCTGCTCATTTCCTTTAACCCTTCTATATAATCAATATCCTTGGATCTGCTTTCCATGTACGCTACCATGTGGGTATTATCGATGGTGATCGACTGCAGCAAAATATCCGCGAAGTTCCGAAATTCTTCGATATCGGTCTCTTTACTTAGCTTGGCAAGCGCGATTCGGGGTCCTTGTAATGAAATTTCTTGCAAAAGTTTTTCTAAATGAGGCTTTAATCGATTCGTTGCGAAAAGAGATCCTTTTATCGAATCGGTAATGGAATGACCGGCTTTTCGCAGGTCGACGATATAGGTCATTGCTTCGGATAATTCATTTGTTAATTCCTCCTTGTATTGAGCATATAGGTATAGGAGAAGAATTGTTGGGGCCGTAATTCCAGTGAAAAAGCCTACAGCAATTAAAAAACCTAAGATGAGGATATTTTGAGAAGCCAAACCGGCAAAGCCAAATAAAACGGTAAACAAAAAAGGGCTGATGCCCTTAAGTGTCTTAAAGTCCTTATACCCTAAAGATAACGGTTTTCCCGGCTGCTTGAGAATTTCAAGAATCAGGTCTGTTTTATTGTTTTTATGTCTATTTTTAGTTTCTCTTTGCTTTGAAAAATACTTTTTAATTTTTGTAAGAAAGGAATCTTTTGTTTGCCTATAAGTAATAACCGTGCTGCTTATTGAATTAATCCTTTTAAACTCTTTTCTCGAATTCCTGATAAAGAAGCTTATGAACAGCACAAATAAGCCCATGGAAACGCCCAGGGCGCATAAGATTGTCATCATATTACATCCTTAATCCTCCATCGATAAATATTTTAATAAAAGCCCGACCTCAATAAGTATGGCAATAATAATTGAATCTGTGTAATAAACGCCTATAGAAGACTGTTTAACCATCATCATGGAATCTGGCCAGAAAAGCCCGACTGCGAAATAGACAACAACCATAACGATGGTAAAGACGATTGCCTTTGATATCAGTGGACTTAAATCTTCTTTAATCGTTTGCGCTCTAATTTTTTTAGAACGTATTTTACCAATTAACCGATATAGATTCTCATCGGTATTTCCCCCGGAAATAACGGCGGAATGGACTGTGTTGTAAAAATCTCTGAACGCTTGGATCTTGAGAATATTGGCAGTTCTTAACACTGTCTGATCAAAACTTTCACCGCCATTTACTTCGGTTTGGATTCTGCTGAATAGCGATTTCATTTGAGAGGGCATCCCCTCGATTGAATCCCAAGTGGCTGCTTCAAGGTTATTCCGCACAATATAGTTATTAAGAATCAAGGTAAACGTATTTAATGCCTGCTTATTGATCAATTTGCGTGTGGAATAGTAGACGATATTGAGTATTAACCATGGAAATATCCCGCCCACGAACGTAACGATGACGATAGCTAAGACGTTATATTTCATTACCACTGCTTGCGATCCTTGAATACCCGGTACTGTAAGCTTAAACATACATATTGATCCCACCAAGGTGAAGATAAAAAAGATAATGCTAATCATCACGAATGTTTTAAACGTCATGTTCAATTGGATGATTTCTTTACGCTGATCAAAGAGAATCCTTATTTTGTTTATGAGACCTGTTTCTTTAAGGACTCTTTCTTGGATAGAGGTTAATCTCCTTTTAACATACCCTGTAATCTTTCTCTTTTCTGTATCCTGGAAAAACCAAGCAAATAAAATAATGAGTAGGCCGATACTCATTCCATAACAAAGAATCAGGTTCATTTTATCCACCTCTTTATCTCGTCGGTATTACCCCTTCCTTTAGCGATTAACCTTTTGGCCAATTTTTTCGTTATCGGCTTAAACGTCATGTTTCCGTTGCTGTCGCGTTTAAAAATGTTATTAATGACGATGTTATCGTTATCATCTAAATCGATTTCAGCAATTTGGGTAATTTCAATCTTTCTGTCAATATTGGCTAATTGAATGATGATATCGACCGCTGTCGCTATCTCGCTATTGATAACTTTATCCGATACATTGGATATGGCCTGTACTTTTGTCCTGAGCTCCTGGCAGCAAGACTCGGCATCATAGGTATGAATGGAGGCCATGGTGTTGGCATGGCCGGATCGCATGGCCCTCAACGTATACATCGCTTCAATCGGATACCGGATTTCCCCGACCAGGATAACATCCGGGTCCATGCGCATAATTTGGGGATAGATTTCTTCAACGCCAATCGGATTATATTTTGTATCTCTCTCAAGCATCTCGACGACTTCAAGCTTAGGATAATACTTCAGCAGCTGTAGCTCAGGCCCGTTTTCAATTGTAATAATCCGCAAACCGCTTTCAGGATCACCAACACTGTTATCTTCAGGGATCAATTCCTGTAATATCCCGGCTAACGTCCTGATTAAAGTTGTTTTCCCCGTATGCGTTCCTCCGCTTACGATGATAGTCGCCCCGGCTTTTACTGCGTCATAAAGAAAATCCAGCTGTCTGTAAGAATGGCCGGTATCATCATTTTGCCCTTCGAAAAGATCATCCTGATCACTTAAGGAAACTCCGGGTTCAGCCGTTTTTAATGTGCCTATACTCTCTAGTTCCTCCATGGTAAAGTTCTTATCCCGAAATCTGCGGATATTGATGGTTATCCCATGGCTTGGAACGATTGAGCTTTTGTTGATGACAACTCTGCTTCGGTCAGGGAGCCAGGCATTATCGACCATAGGACTACCCTCGTTTGCTTCGGAGTGACAAGTAAGCAATATTTTCTCTGCGATTTTTTCTAAATGCTGATTATCTTTAAATTTAATATTCACGGCATGGTAGCGGATGCCGTTTTTCTTGTAGGTAACTTTATCAATGCCGTTTACACATATTTCAGTAATATCGGGGTTAAGGTAGATTAAATCATGCAAAATATCGTAACCTACGATGTATTTATATACTTCCCAGATAATTTGTTCGATGCCCATATTCGGGATTTCAACTTTGTTGGTAAAAAGAATTTCCTTCATTACTTCTTTTATTTTTTCTTGGGCTTCAAAATTTCCGTAGATAGCATCACTCAACAATTTGGAATGTTTTTCCGCCAATTCTGTTTGGATGATGCTTGTGGCTTTAAAAAGCAATTTTTTATCGTCTTCAGAACTTACATATACTTTGGCAGCCTGAGCCAGACTGACTCTCATACCTAGTCACCGTCCTTTTTATTGCTAAATGAAAAGAGCCTAAATCTTTTGGCTCCCTTCTTTTTCAATGGGATTTCTTTATGCAGCTTAAATGACGCTTTCTTTACATGATCCGAAACTTCACGATATTTTAAAAGAGAATCCAAGGTAACGGTAAGGTTATCATATTTAACCTTCGGTATCGCCGGTATGGTTCCAAGCAGAGGCAATCCTAAATTTTTCTCGATTTTTTCTTTTGTGTACATGGCTTTATTCGAATATTGGTTGATTAACAAATGGAATTTATTAATCCCGACTTGTCTGACAGACAAATTGTTAAGCCACTTTGCTGTATTTTCAATGACATTTCTGTTTTGGTCCACCACAACAATAACATCGGTCGCCATTTTCAAAGCAATATCTGTCGGAATGATGAGTGTATCGCTTTGGACGTCAATAATAAGAACGTCCACAATCTCCGACAGATCGGAAATAATCTTTTTGGCCTGGTTTGGCCCAAGTTTTTCTATCAGTTCGGGATGCTTTGTCAGGCCTGTCCAGTAAAGAAGGTTAGGAATATCTTCAGTCTTGATGGCATTTTCTTCTAAGATATCTTTATACGAGAAATTATCTTGCCAGGATTTCAAAACAAATTCGATCGTGCTTTCTTGATCTTCAGTATCCAGAAATAAATGGATACTGGGAGTTAGTACCGCAAAATCCAATAGCCCGACTTTTAGGTCAGCTATTTTGGCAAAGGTTTGGGCGAAAGTTAAAGCCATGGTTGTTTTTCCAACAGAACCAACACCCCAAAAGGTAATAATTTTTTTATAACCATTCTCTGTTAATTGCAGCTCGTTATCTCTTGTCATTTTGCGATCCCCCTATTTCTGCATCGCTAATAAAGCAAGGATAAAATCTTTAGACACATTTACATTAGAATTCTCAACAACTTGGTTGATATTATAAAGATTTACCGAGTCTTTGCTTCTTTTGCCAAGGGAGAGCGTCCCCATTGTCTCTGCCTGTTTGATGATAAGAAATTGCCGGGGCGTTACTTTTGCAATGATTTCAACCGGAATACCCTTTGTTTGGTTTCCATTGGAAAGACTTACAACACTTTCTGCTTTGGACTGGATATAGGGCGTATCTGCTGAAGTGAGAATATTACCGGTTGCATCGGCTGTGGCCTCGATAAATAAGTCCGTTAATATATATCCTGTCATGGATGTACTTCCTGATACTTTAGGGTCAACACTCATGACAAGATCAACCGTTTGCCCGTATCGGACTAAACCGGCAATTGAACCGTCATAATCCGTTTTAAAGGCAATCAGTCTGGTATTATTTTCTGAAACTTTAGGATTTTGTTCTATTTTATCGGTTCTGACAGGATCTCCTTCCTTTAACGGCCAATTCAGTGTTTTTCCTATAACTTGATTTTTGTCGGTGGCAGCGCCGTCAGGAACACTCTCTCTTGGCACTTTTTTTATAATTAGCTGTTGGTCATATACAACTGTGTCTTCTGAAATATCTGAGGCAGCAAAGACAACCGGGATAAGACCTTTTGAATAGTCGATTTGCAAATAGATTCCGATTCCGCTGCCTAAAGCCAGGATAGCTCCGATAATAAATATAATTCTTCTCAAAACTTACACTCCTTCATTATTTCTTACTTGATAAACCGGGGAAAAAAGCTCTTTCTGGAGTTATCTATATACAGCATAGATAACTTCTTTGTATTTATAAAGGGTAAAGCTATTCAAAAAACTTAGGTCTGCCGATCAGATAATAGCTTGAGGCACTGGAACCGGATACAACGGTTATCCCTACATTGTTCTGGCCAGCATTACAATTGGCAATTAACAGATTTCCGTTTTCCTTGCCCACAACAATGCCCACATGGCTTAGGTCGGAATAAAATGCCAAATCCCCCGGCTGAGCACTGACCCAGTTTACCGGCGCACATGCGGCATATTGGCTAGCAGTACCGGTTCCAGTTATTTTCGCAGCATCTGTATTACCTGCGGCATTGACGAATACCCATGCCACATAGCCGGAACAGTCCAACCCGAAAGCCCGAACGTTTCCGGACGTTGCGCTGCCCTCGTCAGTTACTTTAGCAGGTGTTCCCCAGCGGCTGTCCCAACCGATGACGGTGGATTTACCTCCCCAAAAGTAATTTACCTTACCGACAAGGGAATAGGCGGCTAGTACAAGCTTTTTCCGCTTTTCGTCCAAATCCGGCGGCAGGTTGTTCATAATAGCTGCAATTTCCTTCGGAGAAAGGGTTATATCCGTATAACTACCTATAAGCCTTAAAAATAGCTGCTTGTATTTGTCCTGCATCAACTCATTCAACATCCCCGCTTCTTGCTGATTGAAATTGTATTGGGCGATCATATCCGAATAAGATTTCGAGATCACATGAATATGCAAGACAGTCTCGGTACTGGTCGTTTTCCCGTCCGTGTGCTCAATCGTGTCCAGCCAATAATCGATTTTATTCATTTCCCAAAATATGTTTCGGAGGATTTCCACTTTTGTATCGTCAAGGGTGGCAACCTCCATGCCGTTTTCCGGATCGGCGGTCACTTTCACCGAGTACACCGCCAGAATGTCACGCCAGTTGCTGACCATGGTACTGCTGCCGTTATTGGACAAATCCAGCGTGTCATAGGGATTTTCATTCTCTATTTGCTCAATTTTTGCCCTGAATTCCCCGTTTAACCGGCTGACGGCCTCCGTCATAACCGGCGTATTCTTACCGGTGTCTTCATTGGAAAAGAAAACTCCGAATACTGACCCTGACATAAGCCCTACCAGACATACCAGTAAGATGATAACAACCGCTGCCCAACCTCCGGCGGCAATCAGTGCAATCAGGCTCTTCAATGCTGCAATTATCACTTTAATAGTGGCAAGCATTGCTTTTGCCGCCGTTTTTCCCGAGACAGCCGCAGCTCTTGCTGCGGTCCGTGCCGCTTGGGTCACCCTTTGGGCGACTTGAGTTGCATTAACGATAGTTTTGGCTGCTGACTGTGAGGCCTTAATGGCTGTCTTGGAACTGCGTTCGATGGTCTTAACTCTTCTTTGGGCCGTTTTAACCATGCCTTTAGCCGCCTGTTTTACGGTTATACTACTCTCTCTAGCAGATTGTTTGATCCTGCGTCCTGTTTGGCCGTGAATTTTGCCGACCTGCAATGCTGCTTTTTCTGTAGGTTGAAAAACTGAATTTTGGAAGGTCTGAGCAGCTTTTCTTTCAGCCGTTTGCTTTGCCGTTAAAGTTGCTTTGCCCTGAACATATCTCTGTTTTAATTTTGGAACTTTAGCGTCGGGATAGGAGGTACGCCCCGACTGATTTCCGCTAGTAATAGTAGTAGAAGTACCCGTCCCGCCTGCCCGCCGTTCCTTGATTTTCCACACCGCGTTTTTGCCGTGTTCTCCCATAGTTAGCGCTTTTTGAACAACTGTTTCCGTACCGTCTTTTACTCTACTCACTGCTTTATCCACATAGTTACTGTCTTCGTTATGCCCGCTTTGCTCCGCCTGCTCCTTTGTACGGATATAGGCTTTTTTCATCCTGTGCGATACATCCGAAGCTTTATCCAGTACCTTAATGTCTTTGATAGCAGATTTCGTCCTTATTTCTTTCATTACCCTCATCGCCTTCCCCCATTGGACTCAATCTATCTGAAAGGTTTACAGTTCCTTTACAGAGAGCTGTAGGGCAGGACGCTCCGGACTCAGGCAATACTCGGGATAACGCAGCCGGATAGCTTCGAAAAAGTACGCCGCAAAACGGCAGTCAAATAATTCATACGGCGTGGAGTACCGCTCTTTTCCCTCCTCTGTCCACCCGTTCCAAAGGTTAAAAGCCAAGCGGCACAGACGGATGGTTCCTCCCGTCTGCCAGGCGGCTCCAAGGTTTTGCGGCTTAATGCACTTCTCTTTAAAATCAAACAAGGAGCGGATATGATCCCTTGTTTCCTTACTTATCCCCATCGTGTAGAAAAATGCCCTGTGATACACGTCAGTATTACCTGCTGCATCGAGCATATTGTAATAAAAGGCCTCATGCTCTTTGCTTACAAACCGGATATTTTTCATTGAATTTTCTCCTTCAATATGATGAAAAAGCCGTCATTACGTACCGGCTTTCCTCAATGAACATATAGGATTAGATTTCAGACTGTTCGCCAGGTCTTGTGGTCATCAGGCGATAGAGCCTGGTGTTGCGTGGAAATTGATCGGCAAAGGGGACAAGGGAACTTCCCACCTTAATCAACCCGTTCCCCGCATCCACGTTGGTGATGTAGCTGAGCTGAAGGTCGGAAATGTTCAAAAGCCTGGCCAGCTCCATTCTGTCGGTGCTGGCCTGATTGAGCATGACGATAAATTCACTGTTGGCCAGCATGGTCCTAGCCGTGTGACTCTGCAGCAAATCATCAACATTTTGGGTGATGCCTGTGCAGAACGCCCCGTATTTACGGACGCGCTTCCACAGTGTAAAAAGGAAATTGGCCGAATACTCATGCTGAAACATCAGGTAAATTTCATCAATAATTATGAAAGTATTTTTGCCCTTGGCCCGGTTCCGGGTAATCCGGTTCAGGATGCTGTCCAGCACCACCAGCATACCGATGGGCAAAAGCTGCTTGCCCAAGTCCAGAATGTCGTAGCAAATTAGGCGGTTGTTGACGTCAACATTGGTCGGTTTGGCGAAAGTGTTCAGGCTGCCGCTGGTGAACAGCTCAATAGCTAAGGCAATTTCCTGCGCTTCCGGTTCATCCTGTTTTAAAAGCTCCGCATGAAAATCCTGCAAGGTGGGCGTTATCCCCTGAAAGTTGCTTTGCAGATACTTCCGGTAAACACTTGCGGTGCAGCGATCGATCAGGGACTTCTGTTTCGCCCCCAGGTTTTGGCCGCCGATCAGCTGCTCACATAAGGAAAGGACAAATTCGGATTTTAGGATGACCGGATTAGCCCCGTCGCCGTAATCACGGTTCATGTCCATGGCATTGATATGGTTTGGGGAGGTTGCGGAAATATGAATGATCTCACCGCTCAAGGCTTTGACAAGGGAAGAATATTCTCGCTCCGGGTCAATCAGTATTATGTCGTCATCGCTGGAAAGGATCTGGTTGACAATCTCCCGCTTGGCTGTAAAACTCTTGCCGGAACCGGATACGCCCAGGATGAAGCTGTTACCGTTTAAAAGCAGCTTGCGGTTGGCGATTATCATGTTCTTGGATATGACATTTTGGCCATAATAGATACCGCCGTTGTGGGAAATTTCCTGCGCCCGGAAAGGAATAAACACCGCAGTACTCTCGGTGGTTAGCGTCCGGATAGCTTCGATTTTCCTTAGCCCATAGGGAAGCGCCGTATTTAATCCGTCCATCTGCTGGAATGTCAGGGTGGAAAACTGGCAAAGATGCTTCCGTGCGGTAGTCAGCAAGGTTTCGGTATCGCTGTCCAGCTGTTCCTTGCTGTCCGCAACATGCACCATGGTCAGCACCGCAAACATCATCCGCTGGTCGCGAGTGGTCAGGTCGTCGAGGAACTCCTTGCTTTCTTTGCGTTGCTGTTCCATGTCGTAGGGTACAACGGCGGAAAAGTTATTGTTCTGGTTTTGCCGTCTCTGCCAGTTTGTGATGTTGGTTTCCACCCCAAGCAGTCTGTTTTCCACCTCCCGTACCGCTTCATCCGTGGGGATGGGGATAATATCCAATGACAACATCATGCTGCGGTTAAAATCGCAGAGTTCGGATATCATGCTGTCTTTGATATAGCTGGCGTATTCCCTTAAGAAAATGACGCGCCCGTACTTGTTTCCTATGCGGAAGTGGTCTTTTGCAAATTCAAAGGTGTCTGGAGAAATATAGTCCTTGAAGTCGTGCCCCTTTTGCATTGTTTCGGATAGATCGAACCGGAAATCCGTTTCTTCGCCGGGACGGAAAAAATCATGCAGGATGCGCAGGCGGTCCATAGTATCCAGTTCCACGCACTTGGAGCCAAGGTGGGAAAAGTGGGTGATCAGGTCGGCTCCGATGCGAGAGAAGTAGTTCCGTGCTTCCTCAATATTCTTTTTCAGCACCGATACGGTTACATATTTATCCTGGACAATCCCGTTAGCGCTGGTGGCCTTGTCCAAAAGCATCCGGTTGTATTCCCCACGGTAATCGTCCAGCCCGTCCCCCTTGAGCGGGATGAGAATAGAGCTTTCAAAGTCCATTTTGTTCAAGCGGCGGTTGTTAATGGTGATTTTGGTGGTCGCTCCGCTGTCCAAAGAATTGAGCAGCTCCGAATAAGACAGGAACATTGCTTCCTTGTCTTCTTTGGAGGCCACCGCGTAATTAATATCTGTAAAACGAAAGGACTTGGAAAATTTGTTGCCCACCTTAAAAATCCCGTCCGGCCAGACGGCCTTGATAGGAATAGTCTGCTGGACACCTTTGGGGACAACAAACTTCTCCTTATCCTGCTTCACAATTTTCTGCAGGGTTTTAATCATGTCGTTTCCATTCCTCCTTTTCCTTGTTTTGAATGCTCTGCTTCAACGCTTCGAAATACACGTTTGTCGGATAAAACATCAGTTTTTTGGGCAGGATAAACTCCGATTTGAGATACGCCCAGAAAAACTGTTCCGCTGTCATGCCGTGATAGCGGATAAACCCCATGGCGGCAAAGGGGAACGCACCCAAAATGCACACCCAGCTCACTGTTTCCGTGCCTAAGACATTCCGCAGGCCGAAGTAGATGCCGACGGCAACGCCAACAGCCAGGAGAGAAAAAATAAACTGTCGCATGGACAGTCCAAAGAACATGCTTTCCGTGTAATCCCGGATTTCCCGGTTGATTTTAACTTCCAAAGTACACCCACCTCCGTAAAAAAACAGCGCCCCTCAACGAAGCGCCATCAAGAATTTTTTACCGTTCCTGCCGGTTTTTTTTATGCTTTTCTTTTTCGATTTGGATCTTGACCACCAACTCATCAACCTTACGGTTCTGTTCCATAAATGCCTCATCCTGTATAAGGCGAATACCGTTTTTCAAGGCTTTATTACCAAGTCTGTTGAGTTTTTTCTTCTCTCTTTCAAACTCGTCATTGAGAGACCCCTTTTTCATGCTCAAATCTCCTTTGTCTGATTTTAAGCCGGATGACAATGGAGTGTTCTTCATCACCTTCATAATGCAGCTTGATGTGTTTACGTACCATGAAACAACAGATTTCTTGTCTCATCTTTTAGAAGGACTCCTTTCGGTTTTTACTGCGAATATCGACTTATTTTTATATTTTACTGCGATTAACGCATTAAAACTATTGTCCCCTCACATAAAATTGAGAAGAATAGTGAGGTGCAAAGGTATGAAACCACGACAGAACCCGCCCGGCAATAAAAACATGATTGGAGCCAAGGTTGTTGCCCTTCGGAAAGCAAAGAAAATAAAGCAGAAAGATTTTTTGGCGAAACTGCAAACCGTGGGCTTGGATATCAGCGCGACAAGTCTTTCACGTCTTGAAGGGCAATATCGTCTTGTTCAGGATTATGAGATCGTTGCGATTTCGAAAGCATTGGATATTTCTATTGAAGATTTGCTGGTGAAAAGACGGAATGATTAATAAGGGTACGTCGCTAAAATAGTCCGTGCACAGCCTTCCATTTCCTTCCTTGATACGTGATAATAGGGATAGGAAAGGAGGGTTTGTTTGTGTTGTATACATCCATTTTCTTATTTTTACTGATGCTGGCTCTAAACTTCATCTTTAAGATTGCGTCGGTTTTTCGCTTGGGCGTGCCGTTGCTTTATGTTCTTTTGGTGGGCGCTTTGTTCCCAAACTTTGTACAGGAACATGAAATGTTGACAACCCTAATCTTTTTAGCCCTGCTTGGCCTTGTGGCCCTAAGTTGGGTTGCGGCCATCCGCCGAAAAATCCGGCACAGGCGGGAGCAGAAGGAAAACCAATATTATGAGGACATAAACACCTGAGAGTATTAAATTTACAACCCCATCATTTCCCGCACCACCCTGTCAGCCATTTTTACGGCCCCGACCAGCACCAGCATGTTGAAAATCGACTCCCCGATATAGGACCATACCATTGTGACGGCGCTGGCACCGGTGTCCACCACCGGTGGGGAAGACGCAAAGACGGAAAAGATTACGCAGGCTAGGACGATAATGGCTCCTTCCAGACACACGGCGGCGTAGCCTTTCAAAAAAGCTTTGCCGATGCTTTGGCTCGGCTCTCCGGCGAAGGAGGCCAGAGGCACAGGGGCAATGGCGGTGTATAAAAATATTTTAAAAAAGCGGGCGTACACCGTAAGGATCATAATAAAAGACAGAACCGTAATAAATAAACCGCCGATGAGCGTCACCGCCCACAGCGGAATACTCGCCCAGAAACCGCAATTCTCAATGGCCTGCACAATGGTGTCAGGCAGTATGGTCTGGGTGGTCGTCCCGAAGCCTGCAGCGCTCATGATGCTGGAGATAATCCCCTGCACGATATTGAACAGCGCCATCATTAAGTCCAGTCCATAAGTCACGACGCCTTTGGCCAGGGCAAACCGGATGAAAAGCTTCAAGGCGTGCTCCGGCTTTTTGACTTCGGCGAAGCTGCCACAGGTTTTGACTACGCCGATGACGAAAAACAGCACCAACAGGGCCATGCCAACGGCCTGCAATGCGCCGTGAATATTAACGATAACATTCCAAATACCGCCGCCTTTAAATTCAGTTGGCGATTGGGTAATAATTTGCAAAATCTCCGCCAGCTTTGCATTCCAGGTTGCCAGGGCGTTATTGAGATTGTCGATGACCCAGTTGCCGTTTGACAAATAAACTCACCTCATTTCTGAGACAAAGCCCGCGTACGAAACGTGGGCTTATCTTTGTAATCGTTACCGGCATGGTTCATCCCTGCTGGGCATTTTGTCCCTGATGACGCTATATTTGTCATCCACGTAGAATTTATTGACAAACGGGTTATAGATTGCATGGCACTTGACTCCGTTATATTCGGCAAGATAATCGTTGTCACCCAGCCTCTTGAGGATGGTAGCTTTCCGCAGTTCGCCGTTCAGTGAATGAATGTGCATTTCTTCATTGATCGGAAATGTATTAAACATGGCGATCAACCTCCTGTAATCAGAGTAAGGATCTCTTTGGCAAAGGTAATAATCACTCCGCCTGCCAGCGTCAGGAAGCCGTTGGCCCGCTGGGAAGGGTCGTGGGATTTAAGGGAAAGGCCGATTTGCACAATGCCGAAGCCTAAGAGAATCATCCCAATGGCGCGGATCAGTCCAAAAATGAAGTCGGACAGATTGTTAATCACCTGGAGGGGATCGCCTGCCGCGTAAGCAGGGGCGGCCAAGAAGGAAAGCATTAGTACCAGTGTGCAGTAAACTGCAATAGTCCTTTTGATTTTCCTGGACATTTTCATAGAATCATGCCTCCAATGTATTGTTTTTCAGGATTGCATCTGGGTTTCGAGTTCTTCCTCGGAGAGAAGCTCGTAATCGCTGTTTTTGTTTAGGACCACAGCTTTCCAGTCCAGGGCGGTTTCCGTACCGCCGTGCCGGAAAGGTTGGCCGCCGCCGTCAACAGTCAGTTCCAGATTGGAGTGTTTAAGGATATCATACTTGTCGTCCATAATGGCTCGTTCACCGCGGACAAAGAGCAAGGCATAGCGGTTGTCCAGCATCCGCACCTCGTCGGGGGTCAGAAGCTCGCGCCCCGACAGCTGATAATTGACGGAGTAGCTTCCATTACGGCCCTTGCTCTGACCGTAGGTGTTCATGTCAATGGTTTCCTTGCCTAAAAGTTCGGATACATACTTATGGGTACTTTGCTCATTGCCGCCCAAATATAGAAACTCGTCACAATTACCCAGAATGGATTCCCAGGTATCCTTAAACAGGGCTTTGAGCTGTGCCAGGTTTTGCAGGATGATGGACACGGATATTTCCCTGGAACGTATGGTGGACAGCAGCTTGTCAAACTCATCAGGCAGAGCGACATTGGCAAATTCATCCATGACAAAGTGGACATGAACGGGCAACCTGCCTCCGTACTTATAGTCGGCAAGGTACATGAGGCTTTGGAATAGTTGGGTGTAAAGCATCCCGACTATAAAATTAAAGGATGAATCGTTGTCGGGTATCACGGCAAAGAGCGCTGTCTTTTTCTCCCCGACTGAGGACAGCTCCATTTCATCCACCGTGGTGATTCCCGCAAGGGTGGACAGGTTGAACTTTTCCAGCCGGACACCCAAACCGATGAGAATAGATTTGGCGGTTTTGCCCGCCGCCAGCTTGAAGATGTTATATTGCTTGACTGCTAGGTGCTCCGATTCCCGCATTTCCAGCCTTTCGAACAGCGCGTCAAGGGGGCTTTGATAGGATTCGTCATCCTCATGGACCTCGGCGGCGGCGATCATCTCCATGACCATCGGAAAATTCTGCTCTTCCTTAGGTGCTTCATAAAGAAGATAGAGGATTAATGCCTCCAGTAAAGCGGTTTCAGCGCGTTCCCAAAAGGGGTCGTTAGTGTTGGAACCTTTGGGCGTAGTGTTGCGAATTAGGTTGGTGACGAGCTTTAACACGTCTTTGTCGTCCTTGAGGTAAGCGAAGGGATTGTAGCAATGGGACAGGTACATGTTGATTAAATCCAGAACCTTGATTTCATAACCTTTTGCTTTCAGCAGGTTTCCCGTGTCCCGCAAAATTTCCCCCTTGGGATCGAGAACGATAAAAGAGGTGTTAGCCTGCATGACGTTGGGTTTGGCGTAAAACCTTGTCTTACCGGAGCCGGAGCCGCCCACCACCATGACATTCAAATTCCGTTTGTGCTTACGGCCATCCAGGCCGATACGAACGTTTTGCGTCAGAATTTTGTTTTTTTGAGGCTCTTTGTCCCGGTATTTCTTGCAGACAGTCGCCGCGCCTCCCCAGCGCGCGCTGCCGTGCTCCTCCCGACTGCGGTAATTGCGCTTGGTAGAGAGGTAAATCCCTGTGCCCATGCCGTAGGCGGCAACAAAGAGCAGGATGCACTTGAGCGAATCGTTTACCCACCGAATGTCAAAAGGATTGTTTATCGCTAACGTGAGATTGGCAAGGATTTCAGGAAGCCCCCTGGAAAGGGAAGGGGCGGTCAGCAATGCCGCCCATACCACAGGGATTAAAAAAACCGCAAAGAGTATGAGGTTGCTCCTTGCGGTTTCAGCGCGCTTCATCGTGACTCCTGCGCTTCTGCTTTTTGGTCGGGGCGTCGATGGTTTTGAGAAGTAGCTCGTCTACGGCATCGGTGGGGCGTTGTTCTTCAATCAGGTCGTTTCTGAGTTCGTTCAAGGCGTTTACCATAACGCCGTATTCGTAGTCGTCCAGGGTAAGCACCCTTTCTTCTTCCTTCATAGGCAATTCCCTCCTAACGTTCCCGTTCCGGTCTCTTTTCCTGCCGCTGCGGTGCAAGCATCCGGTTCATCCTGCCGGAAATATCACCGGCAGTTTCTCGAATGGTTGAAAGCTCGGCGCGAATCTCCTGTGGATTCATGCTTTCCAGCATTTCCGGAGCGTGGTCGAAACGGTAGCTGCTTGTATCCGCACCGTATTGCTTACAAAGCATATATGACGCACAGTAGGCATGGAAGCCATTCTCAGAACGGCTATAATCTCCGTCGCCTTTGTCCATTTCGGCATGGGCCAGTTCCTGGGATAGGGTGCGGAAAATATTTTCCGCGTCCATGCCGCGCCGGATTTGAATTTCCCGCGTGTCCGGCTGATACAGCGCGTTTGTGCCTTCCGGCAGCGTATCACTGATACGAATAGGAACAGGGGCGTGATCCATCAGCGCCTTAATACGGGTGCGGTCGTCGGGATAGGCCGAAGTCTCGTGTTTTAGGGCTTTCCCGGTCTGGGAAATGTCGAACATCTTTTTGGGGTTATAGCTGATGGCGCTGGTGCCGTCGTCGCGCTGGTATTCCTCCCCTGGTTCCAGGATGTAAAAACCGCTTTCCTTTTTGCGGATATAGATGCCTTGCTCTTTCCAAGTATCGAAATCTGCAATACGGGTAGCATTCGGTTTTTGGGCAAGGATTAAGAGGGCGTTGGAAACGCTGTAACGGTCAAAGCGGCTTTGTACATCCAGATAGCTTTGAAACTTGCTGCTTTCCCGCGCCACTGCTTCCGCAGTGTCGTCGATCAGTGAGTATACCATTTCCCGTTGCTCCTGCTTCTGCTGCTTCCATGTCTCTTTGTCAAAAGGTCGGTCGTTTCGGGGGGCAGGGGCTTCATTTTCCTGCCGGAAAAGATCATCAAAACTGCTCATAGCGTCTTACCTCTCTTTCGGTTTTTTTGATTTGGACTTTGATTTCTGCCTGTTTGATTTAGCTGTCTGTTTTGTAGTTTTCTGCATTTCTTTAGCAGGCTCGCGCTTGGCTTCCGCCTGCTCCTTTTGAGCCTCCCGGATTTCCTTCAATTCCTGACGGACGGATTTCCGTTCCGGCTCAACTGTACCCTCGGCGGTTTTCCCGCTGTGCTCTGAGGTAGGCTCGGACGGAAGGGGTTTCTCCGCCGTCGCCGTCGTAGGGTTTGGGTTGTCAGGCTGTTTGGTGGCAGGCTCCGGCTGTGTGGGTTTTGCCATGAGTTCGTCCAGGAAAGCATCCGCGCTTTTTTCGGCGGGCGTTCCCATTATGGGAGGCACTTTTTCGTCCGGGCCTTTTTTATCCGGTGCAATTTCCTTTTGCTTGGCCGCCCTGGATTTTTCGATCTCGCTTTTGATGCTTGCGGTGTCCACGGTAGCCAGCTTGAAACGTTCCACGATGCGGTTGATTTTGGAGGCGTCTTCGGCCCGTACCATGATGTCGCACATCTCGTCCAGATTCTTTTTGTCCCGCAGGGCGCAGTATAAAATGCCGTAGCGTCTGGCTTCCTGGGTGAATTTCTGCAAGTCCTCGTTTCTGACTGTAAAGACTTTCAGTTCCTTGCCGCTGCGCAAAAGCGTTTCCAGACGGGTTTTACCTCTGGTTTTCTTCTGATCTCTCAACACAGCGTACAGGTAGGTGGCAAGGTTTTTCGCGCCCTCGCCGGAGATTCTGGCTAGTACCTCAATTCCTTTAAAGGTCATATTGACGATCTGATCCGCTGCGTCGGCTCCGTTGTTCATAGGTCTTTTCCTCCTTCCTTTGCTGGATTTCCTCCTGCTTAATCAGGGAAAGCTTTTTCTGCATCTCCCCAGAACGGGACAGGATGTCCGCACAGAGCTTTACTTCCTTACGGAGCAGGCTGATTTGTTGGGAAAGCCCGGCAATCTGCCCCTTGTATGCCGAAACTTGCTTATCGTTCTTGCACCGGCGTATCCGGTTGTAAAGAGCTTTGCGGGAGTCAAACAAAGTAGTCATTTCCTGCTGTAATCCCTGCTTATAAGTGAGAAGCTGCTCTTTGCTCGAAATATGGCGGGCGCAGAGTAGCTTTGTTTGGGCGATAAGTTCCTTCATGTGCCGGAGATCCTCGCGCAATAAAAAATGCGTCCTTTTACTGGACGCGGATTTTTTTGGCAAAATGTCCATTTTATAGAGGTAGTGAAGGTAAAGTGCCTGCATACCGGTAAGCTTTTTTGTGGTTTTCAAGTTCTTACTACCCCGGATGGCATAGCGTTTTCGCTTTGGCTCCGGAAAGGAATGTGGCCGTTTCGGAGCGCGGTTTCGAAGAATCCGCTGCTTAATAGCTTCCTCGGCATAATCGTCGCCCAAAGTTTTCAACCGAACGAAACGTTCTTTTCCCGGGGGACGCACCGCCATATATTTTACACCCGTTTTTACCTCGTAGCCCTGTTGACGCAGGGTGACAATAAATTGCGTGAAGGTAATGGATGCGGCAACGGCTTTGTCCACATCCTTGCGGATGAGGCCTCGCCAGGTGGGTTTTCCTTCCTGTTCGGACTGCCACTCGGCGTGGTGCTTGGATTTGCCCCACTGCGGGTTTTCGATGACGGACAGGGCGTATTCCCGACATAGCCGGTCGGAAGTCTCCCGCATGAGGGCATAGGTAGCGTTGTTGTCGTAGTACCGCTTGCCGTCCGCGAAGGATACGGAGTTGAGAACAAAATGATTATGAACGTGATGCTTGTCAATATGGGTGGAAACCACCACCTCAAAGCGGTTACCCCAAAGTTCTTTTGCCAGCTTTACGCCGATGTGATGGGCGGCTTCGGGAGTAGCTTCTCCCGGCATAAAGGATTGATAGCCGTGGAAGGCAAGGATGCCGTCGGTTTTCTGGAATTGCAGCTTTGTCCGGGTCATTTGCTCACAGGCAATAACCGGATCACAATTGATGCCGGTTACGTAAAACTGTTTTTCTGTCTTATCGTCCTGTGCGGTATATTCCAGCACGTTGCGAAGCCCCTGGAAATCCGGATTTGAGAAATCGAGGTTCTCTGTTTTCTGGGGATTAACGGCATAGTTGATTATCCGATCAAGGCGGTCCTTTACATCCCATATTGCTGTGGTCGCCATCTTCATTTCTCCTTTCCGGTGACGTGACCGCCGCCTGGATGTCCAGCACGGTCTTTCTCAGCCGGGTGGCTTCATACTGGAATAGAGTCCGGTCAATGTGCCCCGTGGCATTGGCCTTGGCAGCGATTTGGTTTAAGTTGACGCCAATGGCGCGAAGCTCGCGCATCATGGCGTAGTAATCGGGTGGGGGAAGTTCTTTGGGCACATAACCGTTAATAAGAGTACGGATAAAGGTTTCCTGGGACAGACCCGATTTCTTTACCTGCTTGGCAAGGTTCTGCCGTTCTTTGGTGTCCAGCCGTACAAGAATTGGAATATTGCGTTTTCTCATCGCGCCTGCTCCTTAGGCTTGGGCTGGGAGAGTTCCTTTTCCTTTTGCATGGCAATCCGCGCAGCCTGATTGAGGATGGCGGGATGTTCATATAAGTTTAGGGCGAAAATACGCAGAGGCTCTTTTTCTTCCGCAGGTGCCGGTTGGATTTCCGGATAGCGGTTCGCCCAAGCTTTGACTTCACTGGAGTAACGCTCGTCCCAAGGAGCTTCCCGGATTGTGTTGGATAGCAAAAGGGACACATTCTCCAAGCTATGCGTCCCAATAAGCTGTTCCATAAACTTCTTTAATGTGTTGCTGTTGTACGCCTGCGATAAGGCACAGTCATCCATCATGGCTTTTTTGCAGCCCCGCAATTTGTAGTAGTATTCATTACTCCATTGGTCTATAGTGTCATAATTTCCCATTCATTTTCCTCCCTTTCCTATTAAATGTTCTTATAAAAATACATAAAGGCGGAGCCAATGTCATCGCCTAAAAATAAGCATTCATTTGTAATCAAAAGGCCGCGGAACGAGGAGTGTCACCCACTCAGCGTACGGCGGCCCGATCCCCGCGAGCGCTTTGATGTGCCATCATTCATGATTCAGTGCATGGGCACATGAAAGCGGGAGTAAGACGGAATAGGAATACCCATGGGCCCTGCATTTTTTTGGGGTTTTAGGGGGGCATCCCCCTAACAAGCGAATTTGGCTAGCCAAATTCAGTGCTTGCTGCAACACAAGACATCAGTCTTGTGTTGTAAAAAAGTCACGATTGGTCTCAATAAATACCTGCCGAAAAGAAAAGTCTGCCAGTCATCGTTCGCACTCGCAGAACCAAAATATTTATTGCAAATACTAATTATAAGAAGGAAATAAAAACCTGGTTATCATATTCGTCAATCAGGTTTTTGTAAACGTAATTGTCTTATTTTTAAGGTTATGCTTGTGTACTTAATACACGTCCATCAACAAGAATTCCGCAAGATGCTTGTGCTTAACGCCCTCCACGTTATCATTCCAAAAATCATCCATTGTAACGACGTATTTCGGATAATGGTCTTTGATGGCCAGCAGCGGAGCAAACTCGCGGTTAATGGTTTCCTGGGCGACAGCGGGTGTGTAGGATACTTGAACGTAGACTTTTTCATTTTTTCTTTCGGCAATGAAGTCAACCTCTTTGGTATCGAGCTTTCCTACAAAAACACGGTAGCCCCTTCGCTCAAGCTCCAGCATAACGATGTTTTCCAGTATCCCGGCAATCAGCCTGTCTTTGTAGCCCATGACCGCATAGGCCAAGGACTGATCCCCAATATAATATTTTTCGTTGGTTTGTAAAATCTCTTTGCCCTTGATGTCATAACGGGGAATTTTTCTGACGATATAGGCGCTTTCCAGGGCGTTTAAATAGTTGTAGACAGTATTTAAGTCAATCTTGCGCTGCTGGCTTTTAAAATAGTCGGCCACATTTTTTGCGGAAAAGGTATTGCCGATGTTATCAAACACAAACTTGACCACCCGCTCCAAAAGTTCGATGTTGCGGATGTTATGCCGCTGCACGGTGTCGCGGAGGATTGCTGAAGAATAGATGTCGTTCACAATGCGGTAAGCCGTATCTTCTTCGTAATCACCGATGTGGACGGCGGGAAACCCGCCAAGACGGATATAGTCCCTGACTTCTTCCCGCATATTAACCGGCTTCGCGCCCGTACGCACTTCTTTAAACAGCAGATATTCCCTGAAAGAGAGAGTGTTGATTTTAATCTCGATATAACGGCCTGCGATGTAGGTCGCAAGTTCGGATGACAGCAGGCGCGAATTTGAGCCTGTGATATACAAGTCGGAGTTGGCGCCTGCCAGCAGAGAGTTGACCGCTTTCTCCCAGCGCTTGACTTCTTGGATCTCATCTAAAAGGATATAATATCGGCCTTCACCAGTCATACGTTCTTTAAGATAATTGTGCAGCTTCTCCGCCGTATTCAAGTCGGAAAAATCAAGGTTCTCAAAATTGATATACAGGATGTTTTCCGGTGCAACGCCGTTGCTTTGAATCTCATCCCGTAGCATCATCAGAATAGAGGATTTTCCGCAGCGCCGGATGCCTGTAATTACCTTGACAAACGGTTTCCCGATGAACGGCCTGATTTGCTTCATGTATAAATCTCTTTGGATCATGATAACCACCGCCTTATTTGTATTATACCACAAAACAAGGCAAATATACATGAAGCGTTTAGGGTTATAACCATATAAATCTATGAAAATATTTTATATTTTGCATGCTATCGTTGCTTTCTAGGTGATAACAGGCAAATAATAAAAAGATTATCGTTCCTGTCCCCGTCGTTTTTCCAATATATTTCTCAGATAATCGTTCATATCCTTCCCGCGCTTCGGCGGTTCGCCTGAAACAGCGTAAGTAGGGGGGAGGATGGTTTGAAGGGTGTTTGCCGCCAGCCGTCCCGCCGTATCGTTGTCCAGATGTAACGCAATTTCCTTGATCTGCGGGAAGTCTTTTAAGTATTGGACGAGCGCGGCGGGTGGGGTGCTTTGTTCAATAATCTTTTTCGGTTTATAGATTCCCGCAAGGGACAGACAGTTTTCCTTTCTCCAGTCCTTGCCGGAAAGCAGCTCCAGCGTGCCGTAGGAAAGCAGATCAATGGCGCTTTCAAAAAGATGAAGCTTACGGCTTTCCTGCCATGCCGGAATGGAAAAGGAAAAATGCTTGTCGCTTCCTTCGGCTTCCCCTAAAAACCGCTTGCCGGTTGTTCCACGAAACGTCGCATATTTGGGAACACCCTGGCGGTTAAAACCGACAAATACAGCATTATGATGTTTGCGGCTTTCGTATAGCCGTCCGGTCCGGATGCTGTATTCAATTAAAGTCCTATGGATGCCGCGCCCGGAGAGATAAGCAATCACACAGTTGTTGTTTTTGTTTTTTTCCGGCAAAAGCAAGTTTCTCTGGTTGGTGGGTTCTTGTGCTTTTGACGGGACGGGCGGCATGATAGCCGCCCGTCCGTCTATCTGAAGGACTGCTTCAGGGAGCGTCATATCTCGAACCTTGATGAGATAGTCCAATGCAGAGCGCCCGCCGATACTGCGCGACCACCAGCACCATTTTCCGTTACTGATTTTCAGGCTGTCATGAGTGCGGGTGGTATAGACGTTGCCGGAAAAGTGCACCAGCTCATGCGGCTCATAATATTGCAAATAAGTCAGCAGATCCATTTGCTTGGCCCGTTTAATCTGCTCTGGTGTTACGTAAGGCATTTCTTTATCACCTCACCTTTCATAGCCCACAGCTTTCTTTTCTGGAACATCTATATCCTCGTCAGGCTCGCAGTCGATCACCTCGTTTTCATGTTTATCCATGTTGAGCAAAATGTTCAGCTCTGCCAGTCGCGCAGACTTGGTTTGCAGCTCCTGTTCCTTTTCAAAGGGGATGTCAATCTGTTCTTTAGCCGTTTCCATCTGCTGGCGAAGGGTGTTTAATTGCTCCCGGCAATACTCCAGTTTTTTTGGCATTTCAGCAAGGGCATTGTTAAGTCGGGTAATATTCCCGTAAATGTCCGTACCCAGTGATACTGTATGACTTAGAGCGCCTTGCAGGGTGATTTGATATTGCTTATGGAAGCTGTCAAAGGAAAACAGCATTGGAAAACCCATGTAGCTGCCCAGCTCCTGCGGTTCGGGAGAAGTCATCAGCTTACATGCTTCCAGAATTGCCGCGCCTGCCTTGGCTTTTTCAGTGTAGGCAACGTTTTTCACTGTCATGCCTGCAAATTGGCTGTCTTCTGTGTTAGCTTCGGTGGGTTCCAATACGCTGTGCTGCTCATACAGGGTAAGGTCTTTTTCATAGCCCGCAATGCGTTCCTCGGTGGTTTTGATCTGATGCGGATAATGCTTGAGCAATCTGTCTTCCAAAGCATAACGCTGGCTTAAGTGGTTGGCTTTCAGTAATTTCAGCTTGGAAACCTGAATGTCTAAATCCATCTTCTCTTTTATAAACGGGTTACCTGTCGCCAGTGCCTTGACTTCGGCATAGGAAAGGGCCGTTTCATCAATGTCCTCGGCGCTTCGCACAGGGGATTTGCTGGTCATAATCTGGGAAATAAACCGCTGTTTATTCTCCAAAACCTGATAGAGATAGGCGTCAAAGGTGTTTTTTGTCACATAGCGGAAGATATGCACCTCGTCGTTATTGTTTCCCTGACGGACAATCCTGCCGCTTCGCTGTTCCAGATCACGGGGACGCCAAGGGCAGTCCAGGTCGTGAAGGGCAACCAGCTTATCCTGTACGTTAGTCCCGGCCCCCATTTTAAAGGTGGAGCCTAACAGGATTCGTACCTGTCCCTTGCGCACCTTGGCAAACAGTTCTTTTTTCTTCGTCTCCGTATCGGCATTATGGATGAACGCAAGCTCATCGGCAGGGACACCACGGGAAAAGAGCTTTTGGCGTACATCATCGTATACGTTGAAATTTCCATCACCTTTAGGTGTGGACAGGTCACAGAACACAAGCTGCGTCAACTTCTTCTCTCTGTTTTCTCGCCAGAAACGGAACACATTTCCCACGCAGGCGTTTACCTTACTGTCTTCATGATCGGGAAGCATGGGACTCACCAACCGCTGGTCAAGAGCCAGCTTGCGGCCATCGTTGGTTATTTTCAGCATGTTGTCCTCATTCGGCTCTACCATCCGGTTGCGCACCCGTTCGGCACGCTCCGCTAGCTCAGCTACCATATCCTGCTGGAATTCGCTCGGCTTGACCGCAACATTATGGTAGTTGGCTTTCGGCACGGGAAGGTTAAGCATGTCCGCGGTCTTGATGTCAGCGATTTCCTTGAACATGTTCATCAGTTCCGGCAGGTTATAGAAGCGGGCGAACCTAGTTTTGGCCCGGTAGCCCGTTCCCTCCGGCGCAAGTTCGATAGCGGTAACGGTTTCCCCAAAGGTAGAGGCCCAACAATCGAAATGCTGGAGTCCGTTTATGCGCAGAGCCTTGTATTGGAGATACCGCTGCATGGTATACATCTCGGTGATGGAGTTGGAAATGGGTGTTCCTGTGGCGAAGATGATGCCGCGTCCCTCTGTCAGCTCATCCAGGTAACGGCACTTGGCAAACATGTCGGAGGACTTCTGCGCCTCAGTCTGGGACAGGCCTGCCACGTTGCGCATTTTGGTGTATAAGAACAGGTTCTTGTAAAAATCGGCCTCGTCCACAAATAAGCGGTCAACGCCTAATTCTTCAAAAGTGACGACATCATCCTTGCGGCTGGTGTCATTGAGCTTATCCAACTTCAGCTTTAAGGTTTTCTTTGTCTTTTCAAGCTGTTTGATGGCGTAACGCTCGCCCCGCTCCTCCTTAAGTTCCTGGATCCCGTTGGTAATCTCCGCAATTTGCTCCTGCAGCTGCCGTTTTTGGCGCTCAGCGGAAATGGGAATTTTCTCAAACTGACTGTGGCCGATAATTACCGCGTCGTAGTCGCCAGTGGCGATTCTGGCGCAGAATTTCTTACGGTTTTTGGTTTCAAAGTCCTTTTTCGTCGCTACAAGGATGTTGGCTGACGGGTAGAGCTGTAAAAATTCCCCGGCCCACTGCTCGGTTAGGTGGTTGGGAACGACGAACATGCTTTTGTTACAAAGCCCCAAATGCTTGCTTTCCATGGCAGCCGCCGTCATCTCGTAGGTTTTGCCCGCGCCGACACAGTGTGCCAATAACGTATTGCCGCCGTACAGGATGTGAGCGACCGCATCCACCTGGTGCTTACGCAGAGTTATTTCCGGATTCATACCGGTAAACCGGATATGGCTGCCGTCGTACTCGCGGGGACGGATGGAGTTGAATCGGTCGTTATAGAGCCTGGTCAGTTGTTCCCGGCGCTGGGGGTCTTTCCATATCCAGCTTTGGAACGCTTCCTTGATGGCCTCCTGCTTCTGCTGGGCAATGGCGGTTTCTTTTTTGTTCAGCACACGCTTCTCAGCGCCGTCCTCATAAACCGTGTCGAAAATACGCACATCCCGGAGATTCAGGGTTTCCTCGATTATTTTGTAGGCATTGATGCGTTTGGTCCCGTAGGTGACATTGGCTTTGATATTGTCGCTGCGGTCGTCGCTTTTGCCCTTAACATTCCAGTTGGCGGTATAGGAGGAATAAAAAACGTCGATGTAGCGCCTGTACATAAGGGGAGTTTCCAAAAGTTCAAAGATGAAGTCCTTGACCACCTCTGGAGGCAGCCAGGTCGCGCCCAGCCGGACGTCGATTTCGGAAGCGTCCAAATCCTTCGGCTGTACAGCTTCCAGTGCCCTGATGTTCGGAGTAAGATGTTCCGCAAGATCAGGGCGCATTTCTGCAAGTCCTCTGGCAAGGCGCAGCTTATTCCTGACATTACCGGAAAGATATTCATCTGCTGTGACAAAGGGGCAACGGGTTATATCGAAAAAATCTTTCGGCACATGCGCAGGGTCTTGTTCTCCAAGGCTGCGGAAGATAACGCCTTCTAGGTGTTCTACAAGCTGTTCCTCGGAAAGCCCTGTGAGACCTTGCATGAAAACCATGTCCACACAGGCTTTTTCCGCAATGGAAATGGCCAGTGCTTCGGTGGCGGTATCCACATGGGTGACGACGGTGCGCTGTTTGATAGTGCGCTTGGTGAACATATCCGCCTTGCGCTCCAATTCGCCGTTCTCGTCCAGAATCTCCAGAGAGCAGAGCAGGCAGTAGGAGCTGTCGTCGGAGAAGGACATGTTGTTGCCGCGGCTGCTCAAAAGTCCATACTTTGCGACAAAGTCGTCATACAGGCGGTTCAGATTGCGTTGCTGTTCCCGGATAATTTCGTCTGAGTAATCCTCGGTTTGGTATTCGATGAGTTCACGGACACAGTCCCGGGTGGCGATCATGCCCCTGATTCGATTGGCCGCCGTGACGGAAACTTCTACCTTGTTCATCCGGCTGTTTTCGCGGTAATAGATTTCGCCGTCCACCAGGCAAAAGCTGAAATTTCGCACATTCGGATCTGCCGGGATGGAAGTATCCGCTTGTTCGGTGACATCATCAAGTTCGTATTCCGTGATTTCCGCATGGATGTTTTCCAGCGCCTCGCGCAAAAGCTCAGCAAGGTCGGCACCCTCATAAGGGATACAGGTAGTTTCGCTTTGATTGCCGTACATCCGGTCGTCAAAGGCCATCGTGCCCAGCACCATGTCCGGGTTGGCTGCGAAATACTGATTGATTGGCACGCCATCCTCAGTCGTGGAAAGATGCACCCAATCCGGTTCAATGTCGATAACCCGGTCGCGCTTTTGCAGGAAAAGGATGTCGGTCGTAACCTCGGTTCCGGCGTTGGTAAGGAAAGCATTGTTGGGAAGTCTGACGGCTCCCAATAGTTCGGCCCGCTGGGCGATGTACTTGCGGACTTCAGGGTTTTGCTTATCCATCGTGCCTTTGGAAGAGATAAAGGCGATTATGCCTCCGGGCCGCACCTTGTCTAAAGTTTTGGCGAAAAAATAATCGTGGATGTAAAACTTGTACTTGTCGTACTTTTTATCCGCTACCCCGTAGCTGCCGAAAGGCACGTTGCCTATAGCCAGGTCGAAAAAGCTGTCGGGCAGGTTGGTTTCCTCAAAGCCCTGCACTGCGATACTGGCTTGCTGGTAAAGCTGTTTGGCCATACGCCCCGTGATGCTGTCTAGTTCGATGCCATACAGTTTGGAGTTTTTCATGCTCTCCGGTACAAGGCCGAAAAAGTTACCGATGCCGCAGGCGGGCTCCAAAATATTGCCTGTCTTAAAACCCATGTTTTCCAGACAGGCGTACATGGCCTTGATGATGGTGGGGGAGGTATAATGGGCATTTAAGGTGGAGGCCCGTGCGGATGTATATTCCTCCTCAGTGAGCAGCTCCTTCAATTCGATGTATTCCTTCGCCCACTGGCTGTTCTGCTCGTCAAACACCTGCGGGATGCCGCCCCATCCGACGTAGTTTGAAAGGATCTCCTGTTCCTCCGGGGTGGCAAGGCGGTTTTGTTCCTCTAGTTTGTTCAATAGGCGGATAGCTGCAACATTCCAGCCATATTTGGTTTTTTGGCCGCCAGCGCCCAGGTTGTCGTCGATGATTCGGAAATCGACACGTAGTTGTTTTGGCGTTTCCTGCTG